>JAFVAS010000006.1 GCA_017480395.1 Oscillospiraceae bacterium
ATTCTGGACACCCCGGGGCATCAGGACTTCTCCGAGGATACCTACCGCACCCTGATGGCCGCAGACAGCGCCGTCATGGTCATCGATGCGGCCAAGGGCGTGGAGCCCCAGACCCGGAAGCTCTTCAAGGTGTGCGCCCTGCGGGACATTCCGATCTTCACCTTCATCAACAAGATGGATCGGGACGCCCGGGACCCCTTCGAGCTGTGCGAGGAGCTGGAGAGCGAGCTGGGCATCGCCACCTGCCCCATCAACTGGCCCATCGGCTCCGGCAAGGAGTTTCAGGGCGTCTATGACCTGAGCCACCGGAAGATCATTCACTTCACCTCCAACACCAACGCCCGGGCCGCCACCGCTACCGAGGTGGATCTGGACGACCCGGCCCTGGTGGAGCTGATCGGCCAGGCCCGGCGCGACCAGCTGGCCGAGGAGGTGGAGCTGCTGGAGGGCGCGGGGGCCGAGTTCGACATGGACGCGGTGCGCCACGGCAAGCTCTCCCCGGTGTTCTTCGGCTCCGCCCTGACCAATTTCGGCGTGGAGCCCTTTCTGGAGGAATTCCTGCGCATGACCACGGCCCCCCTGCCCCGAAAGGCGGGGGACGTGGTGGTGGACAGCTTCGACGACGATTTCTCCGGCTTCGTCTTCAAGATTCAGGCCAACATGAACAAGGCCCACCGGGATCGCATCGCCTTCGTCCGGGTGTGCTCCGGCCGCTTCGACGCGGACAAGGAGGTCTACCTGGTGCAGCAGGACCGCAAGCTCAAGCTCTCCCGGCCCCAGCAGCTGATGGCCGCCGAGCGGGAGATCATCGAGGAGGCCTACGCCGGGGACATCATCGGCGTCTTTGACCCGGGCATGTTCTCCATCGGCGACACCCTCTGCGCCCCGGGCAAGCGCTTCCTCTTCGACCCCATCCCCACCTTCGCCCCGGAGCACTTCTGCCGGGTGCGCCCCAAGGACACCCTGAAGCGCAAGCAGTTCATCAAGGGGGCGGAGCAGATCGCCCAGGAGGGCGCCATCCAGATCTTCAAGATCCCCTACTCCGGCATGGAGGAGGTCATCGTGGGTGTGGTGGGCACGCTGCAGTTCGACGTGTTCCAGTACCGGATGAAGAACGAGTACAATGTCGATCTCATCATGGAGCACCTGCCCTACGAGTACCTGCGCTGGATCGAGGCCTATGACGGCGACCCGGAGGACATCGTCAAGGGCAACGACGTCAAGCTGGTGGAGGACTATAAGGGCAACAAGCTGCTGCTCTTCGGCGCGCTGTGGAGCATCAACTGGGTGCTGGACAAGAACAGGAGCCTGCGCCTGACCGAGTTTGGCGGCGCGAAATTTTAAGTATCATTCATTGGCCCCCGCTGCGTGGATGCAGCGGGGGCGCTTTCGTTAAAAACAGATGAAAAAAGCGGTGTTTTTTTGAAAAGCCCTTGCCATTTATGGGGGAAAGAGGTAAACTTTTTTATCATGGATTGTTGTCAGCCCGGGGGAGGTTTCCCCCGTGTTTGGGCAAAGGAGGTCGTGTTTTGGTGAGCAGAGAAGAGCTGGATCGGCTGTACCGGGAGGGACGGTCACATTATAAAAATGGGGAATATGACCCCGCCGCCCAACTGTTCCAACAGGCTGCGGAGGGTGGACATGCCGCGGCGCAGAACCGCCTGGGCGACTGCTACTACTACGGCCGGGGGGTCTACAAGGATCTGAAGGCGTCGGCCCAGTGGTACCGCAAGGCGGCGGAGCAGGGCAACAGCGACGGACAGCACAACTACGCCTGGGCCCTGGAGCACGGGGAGGGCGTGGATAAGGACTATGCCGAGGCGGCCAAGTGGTATCGCAAGGCGTCCGACCAGGGCAATTACCTCTCCCAGAACTGCCTTGCCCTCTTCTACCGGGACGGGAAGGGCGTGGAGAAGAACCCGGAACGGGCCAAGGAGCTGCTGCTCCAGTCCGCCCGCAAGGGGTACAGCTACGCCCAGTATAACCTGGGTATGCTCTACAAGGGCGGCAAGGGGATTCCCAAGGACGAGGAGCAGTCCTATTACTGGCTGCGCAAGGCCGCCGATCAGGAGCACAAATCCGCCATGGACGAGGTGGGCGACTGCTTCTACTATGGCAACGGCGTGGAGAAGGACTATGCCGAGGCGGTGGCCTGGTACCGCAAGGCGGCTCAGGCTGGCGCGAGCGATTCCATGCGCTCGCTGGGCTGGGCCTATGCCCACGGCGAGGGCGTGGAAAAGGACTATGCCGAGGCGGCCAAGTGGTATCGCAAGGCGGCGGACAAGGGCAATCGCCCGGCCATGAACTCCCTGGGCCTGCTCTATGAGGACGGCAACGGCGTGGAGAAGGATCTCGCCGAGGCCGCCAAGTGGTATCTGAAGGCCGCGGAGAAGGGCCTTGCCGTCGCCCAGGGGAACATCGGCTATTTCTACGAGACCGGCAAGGGCGTCAAGAAGGATCTCGCCGAGGCCGCCAAATGGTATCGCAAGGGCGCGGATCAGGGCAACACCCGCTGCCAGTGCAACCTGGGCTACCTGTACGAGACCGGCAAGGGCGTTACGAAGGACTTGACCGAGGCCGTCAAGTGGTATCGCAAGGCGGCGGAGCAGAACTATGCCCGGGGACAATGCAACCTCGGATTCATGTACAGCATGGGCAAGGGAGTGGAGCAGGACAAGGTGGAGGCGGCCAAGTGGTATCGCCGCGCGGCCCTGCAAAACTATGCCCGGGCGCAGTTCAGCCTGGGCCTGCTGTACGACAACGGCGAGGGCGTGGCCCAGGACTACAAAAAGGCGGCCCAATGGTACCGCAAGGCGGTGGCGCAGGGTCACGACGGCGCCATGAACAACCTTGGCATCCTCTACCAGAATGGCCGGGGGGTCACCCAGGACAAGCAGGAGGCCGCCCGCTACTACCGCATGGCCGCCGAGAAGGGGAATAAGGAGGCCATGAGCAATCTGGCCGTCCTGTACCGCGACGGCGACGGCGTCGAGACCGATCTGGCCGAGGCCCTCCGCCTCTCCCGCAAGGCGGCGGAGAAGGGTCATGTCAAGTCCATGTACCGTCTGGCCACCATGCTGGAGCAGGGCGAGGGGACGGAGAAGGATCTGGCCGAGGCCCTGAAGTGGTACCGCAAGGCGGCGGAGAACGGCCACGAGATCGCCAAGCGGCGTATCCCGGAGCTGGAGAAGGAGCTGGGTGCCCCCGCCCCGGACGCTCCCGCCGAGCCGCCGAAGCCCGCAGAGCCGCCGAAGCCTGCGGAGGCCCCCAAGCCCGCCGAGCCGGAGGAGGCAAAGCCCGCCACCGATATGAAGGCGCTGCAGGCGGCCATCCAGGCGGCCCTGGCCAAGATGAACAAGCCGGAGGAGGAGCCGGCCCCCGAGGTCAAGCCGGGACAGACACCTCCCCCCACCATCGAGGAGCCTCCCGCGCCCGCAGAGCCTCCCGCGCCCGCAGAGCCGGAGCCTGCCCCTGCGCCTGTGGAGCCGCCCAAGCCGGCGGAGCCGGAGCCTGCCCCTGCGCCGATGACGCCGCCCAGGCCCGTCGGAGAGACCCGGGCCTATTCCGGCGACAAGCCCTTCGTCTTTGTCAGCTACGCCCACCTCAACAAGGATCTGGTGGTGCCCATCATCGCCCAGATGCAGGCGGACGGCTACCGGGTGTGGTTCGACGAGGGCATCGACCCGGGTACCGAGTGGGACGAAAATATCGCCAACCATGTGATGGGCTGCGGCGTGATGCTGGCCTTCCTCTCGGAGGAGTATCTGGGCTCCGAGAACTGCAAGGACGAGCTGAATTTTGCCCGGGATCTGGGCAAAAAGCGCATTCTGATCTACCTCTCCGACGTCAAGCTGCCCGCAGGTATGGCCATGCGGCTCAACCGCCTGCAGGCCATCCACCAGTATACTTACGCCGACCAGAGAAAGTTCTTCTCCAAGCTCTACGCCGCCCCCGATATGGCGGACATGAAGGACTGAGCAAAGCGCAGAAACCATGCGATGATGCCCCGGAGGCAGGAGCGCGCTCCCGCCTCCGGGGCGCTGTGCTGTTTCGGTCAAAGGAATGACTGAAATCAACGGACGGTAATGTATAAAAACTGGATACATTCAACGAAAACTGGATGAAATTTCGGAGAGGACTTGAAATCATGCGGGATTGGGCCTATAATCCTGTATATCGAAATTGCTTCGATGATTTCTTAGAATGGAGAGTTTACCATGAAAAAGATTGCTGCAATGCTTTTGGCGTTGACGATGTGCTTTGCGCTGCTGACCGCCTGCGGCTCCAGCGCCGCCCCCGCTGCCTCCGCCGCTCCCGCTGCGAGTGCCGCCCCCACCGACGCGGCCCCCGCAGAGCTGCCTCTGATCGAGGCGGGTAAGCTGATTATGGCCACCAACGCCCAGTTCCCACCCTATGAGATGGTGGCCGACGGCGACGGCATCAAGGGCACCGGCCTGGAGGGCATCGATGTGGAGGTCGCCGCTGCGCTGGCCGACAAGCTGGGCCTGGAGCTGGTCATTGACGATATGGACTTTGACTCTGCCCTGGTGGCCGTTCAGGAGGGCCGCTGCGACATGGTGCTGGCCGGCCTGTCCTATCGGGAGGACCGGGATGAGGTCATGGACTTCTCTGACCCCTATGCCCAGGGCGTTCAGGTCGTCATCGTTCTGGAGGGCTCTGACATCGCCTCCGCCGATGACCTGGCCAACGCCAGCCTGATCGGCACCCAGCGGGGCACCACCGGCTACATCTACTGCTCCGACGATTACGGAGACGATCATGTGGCCGCCTATGACAACGGCGCTTCCGCTGTCCAGGCGCTGATCAACGGCCAGGTGGACTGCGTCGTCATCGACAAGATGCCCGCCGAGGCCTTTGTGGCGGAGAATGAGGGCCTGGTGATCCTGGACACCGAGTATGTGGTGGAGGATTACTGCCTGGCGGTGAACGAGGGCAACACCGTGCTGCTGACCGCCCTGAACGATGCCCTGAACGAGCTGAAGGCGGATGGCACCTTCCAGACCATCGTGGACAAGTACATCACTGCGGAGTGATTCGGCTCTGCGCTACACACAGCATCCAAGGGGCGGCCCATGGCCGCCCCATTTTGGAATTCCGGAGAACATAAGAGACTGAAAATGGGGGGAGAGGAATGAACTGCGCAACCGCCGTAATGGCGCTGACCGGCATCTGGGACACCGGCCTGGGCAGAGCCTTCTACAAGAGCTTTCTGGAGCAGGACCGGTGGCAGCTCTACCTGTCCGGCCTGGGCCGGACGCTGGAGGTCACGGTGCTGGCGCTGCTGCTGGGCACCGTTCTGGGCGTGATCACCGCCCTGATCCGGGTGGGCCACGATCAGCGCAGACCCGGCAGGGTGACGCCGGGCAGCGTGATTATCTCCGCGCTGAACTGGCTGGTCAAGCTGTATATCACGGTGATTCGGGGCACCCCGATGGTGGTGCAGCTGATGATCCTGGGCTTTGTCGTCTTTAAGTCCAGCCGCAACTTCACCATGGTGGGTGTGCTGGGCCTGGGGATCAACTCCGGGGCCTATGTCTCCGAGATCATCCGCTCCGGCCTGATGAGCGTGGATCAGGGCCAGATGGAGGCGGGGCGCAGCCTGGGCCTGAGCTACCTGACGACCATGGTCAACGTGGTCATCCCCCAGGCCGTCAAAAACATTCTGCCCGCCCTGGGCAATGAGTTCATCACCCTGCTGAAGGATACCTCGCTGATCTCCGTCATTGCCGGCAAGGAGCTGCTCTACGCCGCCAAGGCGGTGGCGGCCAAGACCTACGATTTTATGTTTCCCCTGTTGGGCGTCTCGGTGGCCTATCTCATCATGGTCATTCTGTTTACCATGCTGCTGGGCGCCTTTGAAAGGAGGTTGAGGGCAAGTGATCACCGTTAATCACCTGACGAAGGCCTTTGGAGATCATGTGGTGCTCCGGGATATCAACGAGCATATCGCCCCCGGCGAAAAGGTGGTCATCATCGGCCCCTCCGGCTCCGGCAAGTCCACCCTCCTGCGCTGCATGAATCTTCTGGAGACCCCCACCTCCGGCCAGATCATCTTTGATGGCACCGATATCACCGACCCCAACGTGGATATCAACCGGGTGCGCCAGCACATGGGCATGGTGTTTCAGCACTTCAACCTCTTTCCCAACCTGTCTGTGGCCAAAAATCTGACGCTGGCCCCCGAAAAGCTGAAGCGGATGGGCAAGGATGAGGCCCGGGCCGAGGCGGAACGGCTGCTGGAGCGGGTGGGCCTGCCCGACAAGGCGGACGCCTACCCGGGACAGCTCTCCGGCGGCCAGAAGCAGCGGGTGGCCATCGCCCGGGCGCTGATGATGCGCCCCAGGATGATGCTGTTTGACGAGCCCACCTCGGCACTGGACCCCGAGATGGTGGGCGAGGTGCTGGAGATCATGAAGGAGGTCGCCAACGAGGGCATGACCATGGCCGTGGTCACCCATGAGATGGGCTTTGCCCGGGAGGTTGCCACCCGGGTGCTGTTCATGGATGGCGGCGGCATCGTGGAGCAGGGCGCGCCCGAGGAGATCTTCACCAATCCCAGGGAGGAGCGCACCATCAGCTTTCTCTCCAAGGTTCTCTGACAATACCAGGAAAGGCGGCCCGCAGCCACGGGCCGCCTTATTTTTCTGTTTTGCCTCGCATTTTGTCAACTTCGGACTAGCCAGGGGAATAAAATGTGCTATAATAATATGTGCTGAATGAAAAGTTGCGAATGATTCAAACAAGGCGGGTAGAAATGAGCACGAAAACCATAGGAACCGACCTGACTGAGGGGAGCGTGGGGCAGAAGCTGCTGCGCTTTTCCGCGCCCTTTATGCTGGCCAATCTGCTGCAGACGGTGTATAATCTGGTGGACGCGGTGGTGGTGGGCCAGTTCGTCGGGGCGGACGGCCTGTCCGCCGTCTCCATCTGCGGCGAGCTGATCCAGATGTACACCTTCCTCGCCATCGGCTTTGGCGGCGCGGGGCAGACCATGATCGGCCAGTTCGTCGGGGCGAAAAACTTCAAACGGGTGAGCCAGACGGTGGGCACCCTGTTCACCACCCTCTTTGTCATGGGCCTTGCGGTGACGGCGTTCTGCTTTGGCACCTTCCGCTGGCAGCTGAACGTCATCAATATGCCGCCGGAGGCCTGGGAGGGGGGCAGGGATTATCTGCTGGTGTGCGCCGCTGGGATGGTTTTTATCTTTGGCTATAACCTGGTCAGCTCGGTGCTGCGGGGGATGGGGGACTCCAAGCGTCCCCTGCTCTTTGTGGCCATCGCCTCCGGGGTGAACCTGCTACTGGATCTGCTCTTTGTCCCGGTGTTCCACTGGGGGCCCTTCGGCGCGGCGCTGGCCACCGTCATCGGCCAGGCGGTCTCCTTTTTCACCGCCCTGATCTATCTCTACCGCCGCCGGGAGGCGTTTCAGTTCGACTTTCACCGCTCCAGCTTCCGTCCACGGCGGGAGCTGCTGGGCACCCTGTTCCGGCTGGGCATCCCCATGTCCGCCCAGGGGGCGCTGATCGCCATCTCCATGCTCTACGTCTCATCCCAGATCAATATGTTCGGTGTGGCGGCCTCCGCCGCCAACGGCGTCCAGATCAAGCTGACCAGCATCGTCCGCATCGTCTCCGCCTCCATGGGCACGGCGGGCAGCGCCATGATCGCCCAGTGCGTCGGGGCGGGCAAGCAGGAGCGGGTCAAATCGGTCTACTGGTGGGACGTTGGCATCACGATCGCCGCGGG
>JAFVAS010000054.1 GCA_017480395.1 Oscillospiraceae bacterium
ATGGCCCTGATTTATATCATCTGTGTCAAGCTGAATCTGCTGCCCTCCAGCGGCATGTACTCCTCCGTGGGGTCACGCCCCCTGGGCGACCTGCTGACCCACCTGGTTCTCCCCGCCTGCACCGTAGCCATCGGCCAGGTGGGCACCCAGGTGCGATATGTCCGGGCCGCCGTGCTGGAAGAGCTGGGCAAGGACTATCTCCGCACCGCCAAGGCCAAAGGGGTTCCCCCCACCGGGCGCATCGTGCGCCACGCGCTGCGCAACTCCCTGCTCTCCATTATCACCCTGATCGCCATGCAGGTGCCCAACCTCTTCGGCGGCTCCGTCATCGTGGAGACCATCTTCTCCTGGCCCGGCATCGGCTCGTTGATGAGCGCTTCCATCACCGCCCGGGACTATCCTGTGCTGATGGCCATGATTCTGATTTCGGCGCTGGTGGTGGTTGTCGTCAACCTGGTCACCGACCTGATGTACGCCCTGATCGACCCCCGAATCCGCCTGAAATGAGGAGGGCACTATGAGCAAGCAGACAAACCGCGCCGGGCAATCGGCGCACAGACGGGAGCACAGCCAGATGCGGCAGGTGCTCCGGCGGCTGTTCCGCCACAAAATGGCGGTGCTGGGCCTCGTGATCATCGTGCTGTTCACGCTGGTGGCTATCTTCGCCCCGCTGATCGCGCCCTATGATCCCATCGATCTGACCGGCGCATTTTCCGCCCGCCCCTCGGCGGAGCATCCCTTTGGCACCGACGCCGTCAGCCGCGACACCTTGAGCCGCCTGATCTACGGGGCCCGGGTCTCGATGTTTGTGGGGATCGCCAGCGCATTTTTCACCATTGCAATCGGCACGGTGCTGGGCCTCCTCTCCGGCTACTACGGCGGCGTGGTAGACATGGTCATCATGCGCCTGTCCGACATTATGCAGTCCTTCCCCATGCTAATTCTGATGATGGTGCTCTCTGTCATCGTGGGCTCCGGGATTTGGAAGGTAGCGCTGATCATCGGCTGCCTGACCTGGCCCATGTGTGCCCGGCTGGTGCGCAGCAACGTGATGTCCATCAAGGAGCAGGACTTTGTCAAGTCGGCCATCACCTCCGGTCTCAGCCGTCCCAACATCATCTTCAAGCAGGTGCTACCCAATACCATCGGCCCGGTGCTGGTGAACGCCACCTTCTCCATCGCCATGGCGATTCTCACGGAGTCGTCGCTGAGCTTTCTCGGCCTGGGGGTGACGGTACCCACCCCCAGCTGGGGCAATATGCTGGCGGATGCCCAGGTGGTGTCCATCTTCACCACAATGCCTTGGCAATGGGTGCCTCCCGGGGTATGCATCGTGCTCACCGTGCTGAGCTTCAACTTCCTGGGCGACGGCCTCCGGGATGCCCTAGACCCCAGAAATACAAAGTAACCATACCGACGAAAGGGCGAATGACATGAGTGAATTGATGCGCCGCGTGGACGCGGTGGAGCCCGAGATTCGGGCGATCTGGCAGCAGCTTCATCAAAACCCCGAGCGGGGGATGGCGCTGCCCAATACCGCAAAGCTGATCGAGGCCGAACTGCTCGCCAAAACCGGGGTAGAGGTGCACCGGGTGGGCGAGGCCGGGATTTGGGCCGTCCTCCGGGGCGGAAAGCCCGGCGGCGACGATGGTGTACTGATGCTCCGGGGGGATATGGACGCCCTCCCCATTCAGGAAGCCACTGATCTGCCCTACGCTTCCCGAAGCCCTGGCGTCATGCACGCCTGCGGGCACGATGTTCACGCCTCCTCCCTGCTGGGGGCGGTGCGTGTGCTGGAGCAGTACCGGGATCAAATCCCGGGTGAAATCTGGTTTTTCTTTCAACCCGGGGAGGAGGTGCTGCAGGGGGCAAAGAGCTTCCTTGCCGATCCCCACATCGACTTCTCCCGGGTGCGGGCCTGCGCGGGCTGCCATGTGCTGGGCTTCACTGAGGTAGGAAAGGTCAGTGTGAGATACGGCAGTCACCTGGCCAGCCTCGATGCGCTCCACTTTACCGTCCGCGGGCGGGGGGCCCATGCCTCCACGCCCAACGAGACGGTGGATGCTATGGTGGTGGCCGCGGAGCTGATCATGAAGCTCCAGGTGCTCCTCTCCCGGGAGGTCAACCCCTCCGACATGGCAAATCTTACCCTGGGCTATATCAGGGCCGGAGAGCCGGATCGGGTGGGATGGGTGGCTGACCGCGTGGAGCTGGGGGCCGGGATGCGCACCGTAAACCCCGCCACCCGAACTCGGCTGTTGGAGCGGATTCAGGCCATCTGTGACGGACTCTCCCTGGCCACCCGGGCTGAAATCGACTTTTCCTATGAGAACCAATGCCCCGCCCTGTGGAACACCCCGGCCCTATGTGACGTTGCCGTCCGGGCGGTGGAGCACACCCTGGGGGCCCAGGCGGTGGAGCTGGCCCCGTCGCCCGCCCTGGGGGCGGAGGATTTCGCCTTCTACACACAGCATTTCCCCGGTGTATTTCTCTCCATCGGCTGCCGCACCCCGGGCAGAGATTCTATTCCCGCCCACACGCCGGAATTTTACACCGATCCCGGCACAATCCGCACCTGTATCGCCGCCTATGCCGCTTTCGCATTGGAGTATTTCGGCGTAGCGCTCGGCGACACAGAGGGAGGTTCCGACACAATATGAGTCAAATTTATGACGCGGAGCAGGTGCTCGACACCGTCATCGGCCCGGAGCCGGAGGAATTGGTGCCAGATCGGGAGCTGGAGACCGACGTCATCGTGGTCGGCGGCGGCCTGGCGGGGGTCTCTGCCCTGCGCAGCGCCACAGAGCACGGGGCCGCCTGCCTGCTCTTTGAAAAGTGTGACCGCGTGCAGGGCCGCTCCGGCGCCTTTGGAGCCATCGGCTTTCGGGGGGACAATCGCTACGGCGTCCCCCTGGGGGAGATGCGCCGGAAAATTGCCGCCGAGATCGTGAAGGAGGGGGGGAACCGGGGGGACTACCGCATCGTCCGCTACTGGGCGGAGCACAGCGCAGAGGATCTGGAATGGTATATTCAGCCCCTGGGCGATCTCTATGTGATGGAGCACACCGCCGATGTCCCCCCGCCGGGGGTAACCTACTGGCTCCAGGCCAACCGCAATCCTCTGCCGGAATTTCTGCAGGTGGAGAAGGACTACTACCCCAGCTATCCCGGGGTTTGGCAGTTCCGTCCCGGCGGCCATCTTCCCTGCCTGCAAAAGAACTTTGAGCGCGCAGTTGCCACCGGCCTCGCGGAGGCCCACTTCTCCACCCCGGTGCGGAAGCTGCTGAAGCAGGGAGATCGCGTGGTCGGCGTACTGGCGGTGGCAGAGGACGGCACCGTGCTCCGGGCCATCGCCCGGCGGGGTGTCATCCTCGCCACCGGGGGCTACACCGGAGACGACGCGCTGATGGAATTCTACGCTCCCCGCTCCAAG
>JAFVAS010000055.1 GCA_017480395.1 Oscillospiraceae bacterium
CATGCAGCTGTTCGATTTCTCAAAGGACTGGATCACCCATTGCTCCATCCAGCGGATCAGCCTGTATGTCTGCGCAGAGCAAACCGACGAATGGCGGGAGCGGTACCACAAGCCTGTGGTGCTGGATGAGATCGCCTACGAGGGGAATATCGAGTTTGCCTGGGGCAATATCCGAGGGGAGGAGCTGGTGCGCCGTTTCTGGGAGGCCACGGTCCGCGGCGGCTATGCCGGACACGGAGAGACCATTCTGGATCACATCCCGACCGACAGCCCGGAGGATCGCCGCCTCAAGCTCTGGTGGTCCCACGGCGGGACGCTGAAGGGCGAGAGCCCGGCGCGGATTGCGTTCCTCCGATCCATCCTGGAGGAGATTCCCGGCCACCGCAGGCTGCGGCGCTTTCAGGGCTCCTGGGACGACATCGCCGCCGTCGCGGAGGGCCCGGATCCCGGCTGCTACCTGTTCTACTTCGGCCTGATGGCGCCGTTGTTCCGGGTGTTTCATCTCGACGACGAGACCGACTTCCAGGTTGACCTGATCGACACCTGGAACATGACTGTGACCCCTCTCGGCGTGTTTCGGGGATAATTTACGGTTCCGATGTCCGGGAATCCCTATATGGCCGTCCGGCTGCTTCGGGTGAGCCGACACGGAAAGGAGCCTGTCCATGATCCACAATCCCATTCTTCCGGGCTTTAACCCGGACCCCTGCATCTGCAGAAAAGGAGACGACTATTATCTGGCCGTCTCCTCCTTTGAGTGGTTTCCCGGCATCCCGGTCTATCACTCCCGGGACCTGAAGCACTGGGAGCTGTTGACCCACATCCTGACTGATGATGAGGCGGTCTGTCTGCGGAATCTGCCCTCGGCAAAGGGCGTCTGGGCGCCCTGCCTGACCTACTGCGAGCAGGAGGATCTGTTCTACATTGTATACGGCGTGATGAACTCCACCAACGCCCGTTACTTCGATGTGGACAACTTCGTCATGACCGCCCGGGACATCTGCGGCCCCTGGAGTGAGCCGGTCTATCTGCACTCCGCGGGCTTTGACGCCTCCATGTTCCACGATGAGGACGGCCGGAAATGGGTGGTCTCGCTGGACTGGGAGACCCGGGACGGCTATGAGAAGCCCGGGTTCATCTGCCTGGTGGAATACGATCCGCAGGCCAGAGCCATCCTGGGCTATCCGAAGTGTATCTGGCGCGGCGGCACCGACCGCGGCTGCATTGAGGCCCCGCATCTGTACAAGCGCAACGGGCGCTACTATATCATGTGCGCGGAGGGGGGCACGGGATATAACCACTGCGTAACCATGGGCCGGTCTGAACATGTGGACGGCCCCTATGTCCGCGACCCGCAGAACCCCATCGTCACCAGCAGTCCCGGCGTTTCCGATGAGCGCAGGGACCCGGACCACCTGAAGCCGAAGTACTTCAATCCGGATTCCGTCCTCCAGAAATCCGGCCACGGCAGCGTCATCGACCTGCCCAATGGCGAGACCTATCTGTTCCACCTCTGCGCGCGCCCCTTTGTGCCGGAGCTGCGCTGCACCCTGGGGCGGGAGACCGCCATCCAGAGGATGACCTGGACGGAGGACGGCTGGCTGCGCATGGCGGACGGCGGAAATCTGGCCCGGGAGCTGGTGCCGGAGCCGGCTCTGCCCGACGCCCCCCTGTTCCTGCCGCCGGCCCTTGACGACTTTGACAGCGGAACGCTGGGGAACTTCTACTACGCGCCGCGGCAGATGCCCGCGCGCTTCGCGGATGTGACGGCGCGCCCCGGGTGGGTGCGCATCCGGGGCCAGGAGTCCCGGGCCTCCCTGAACCGGGTGAGCATCCTGGCCCGCAAGCTGACCAGCGTCTATGCCACGGTGACGACCCGGATGGACTTCCGGCCCGAGACGTACAAGCACAGCGCCGGGCTGATTCTGTACTATGACAACATGAACTATCTGAACCTGCGGAAGTACCGCAGCGAGTCCCTGGGCGGCAGCGCCCTGTCGGTGACCCAGATGGAGAACGGCGCGCGCACGGTGTGGCAGGACGCCCGGGTTCCGATCCCCGATGACGGGTGCGTCTGGATGCGCCTGACGATCCGGGGCAGATCCAGCCGGTTCTCCTACCGGATGGATGACGGGGAGTGGCAGGAGATCGGGCCGGTGTTCGACACCTCAAAGCTCTCGGACGAGTATTGCCGCTACGGAGAATTCACCGGCACCATGGTGGGATTGACCTGCGCGGATCGCATCCGGCACGAGATCTGCGCCGATTTCGATTTCTTTGAGTACCTGGCGGATGAGACCAGGCCCGTCGGATGAGGAGGCAACAATGGACAGGAAGCAACAACTGATCTTCGGCTCTGCCTACTATGAGGAATATCTGCCCTACGACCGGCTGGAGCAGGACATGCAGATGATGGTGGACGCCGGCTTCAACACGATCCGCATCGCGGAGTCCACCTGGAGCACCGAGGAGCCGCGCCCCGGGGAATACGACTTCTCCCGGGTGGATCGGGTGATCGACGCCGCGCAGCGGTACGGGCTGAACGTCATCGTGGGCACCCCCACCTATGCCATCCCCCACTGGCTGGCCAAGCTGGATCCGGATGCCCTTGCGGTCACCGCGGCGGGCCGGAACAAATATGGCCCCCGGCAGAACATGGACATCAGCAATCCCACCTACCGCTACTACGCGGAGGGGATCATCAAGGCGCTGGTGAAGCACACCTGCGAGCGGCCGAATGTCATCGGATTCCAGATCGACAACGAGACCAAGCACTACGGAACCGCCGGGCCCAAAATGCTGATCCTCTTCCAGCGCTGGATGAAGGAGCGGTTCGGCACCATCGAGAAGGTCAACGATCTGTTCGGCCTGCGGTACTGGAGCAATTCCGTCACCTGCTTTGAAGATCTGCCCGACCCCACCGGCGCAGTGAACGCCAGCTACGCGCTGGAGTTTGCAAAGTTCCAGCGCATCCTGGCGGAGGATTTTCTGCTCTGGCAGTCCGATATCGTCAAAAAATACAAGCGTGACGATCAGTTCATCACGCAGAACTTTGACTATGAATGGATTCTCTTCCCCGATGGGAGCCAGGGCGGCTATTCTGGCGGCATCCAGCCGGATATCTGCCACTACAAGTCCGCCCGGGCCATGACCCTGATCGGAACCGACATCTATTTCTTCGATCAGGATCGCCTGACCGGCCGGGAGATCGCCTTCGGCGGCGACCTGATGCGGCCGCTGCGCTATGACAACTACCTGGTGCTGGAGAGCCAGGCCCAGGCCTTTAAGGAGTGGCTGCCCTATCCCGGCCAGCTCACCCTGATGGCCATGAGCCATCTGGCCTCCGGCGCGTGCGGCGTGATGTACTGGCACTGGCACTCGATTCACAATGGGCCGGAGAGCTACTGGAAGGGAATCCTCAGCCATGATTTTGCGCCCAATCCCACCTATGACGAGATCCGCCGCATCGGGCAGGAGCTGAAGCAGCTCGCGCCGAAGCTGGCCGGACTGAAGAAGGACAACCGAATCGCCATCGTGGTCAACACGGAGTCGATCAACGCGCTGAAGTGGTTCCCCACCGACGGCGGGCTCAGCTACAACGATGTGCTGCACTGGGTCTATGACGCGCTGTACAACCTGAACATCGAATGTGATATCATCTTCTCCCAGCAGCAGGACTGGAGCCGCTACGACGTGCTCATCTTCCCGCAGCTCTATTGCGCCCACAGCACGGTGGTTCCCCGAATCCGCGCCTTCCTGGAGCGGGGCGGCACCGTCTTCGCCACCTTCCGCAGCTTCTTCGCCGACAAGCATGCCCGGATCTTCCCGGATTGCCAGCCCCATGGCCTGACGGACTGCTTCGGTATGACCTACAACCAGTTCACCAAGCCGGTGGATGTCACCGTGGACGGCGTTCCGGCGGAGCACTGGATGGAGCTGCTGAAGCCCGACATCGCAGAGGTTAAGGCGAAGTACAACCACCGATACTGGGGCGAATACGCCGCCCTGACCCGGAACACCTTCGGCAAGGGCCACGCCTGGTATCTCGGAACCATGGTGCCCACGGAAAAGCTGCAGGAGTACCTGCTGGAGATGCTGGAGGATGCCGGCATCCAGCCGGAGACGTCCCTGCGCTGGCCGCTGATCCTGCGCAGCGGCGTCAGCCGCGAGGGCAGGAAGATCCGCTTCCTGCTGAACTATTCCCAGGAGGATCAGACGGTGGCAAGCCCCTGGGACTGCATCGACCTGCGCACCGGCAGACACTACCGGGTCGGCGACGCCCTTTCTCTGGGAGACTGGGGCGCCGCCATCCTGGAGGAGGATACGCCGTAACTGGATCAGAAACAGAACACCCCAGTCCCCGGAAGCGCTCCGGGGACTGGGGTGTTCTCATCTGCGCCGCCGTCAACGGGACTGCAGCGCCAGCCAGTTCATGATCGGGGTAACGGCGCCATTGACCGTGACGGGGGTTCCGTCGTAGTCCAGCACGCAGTCGTTGTTCAGCACCGGGATCCACGCGAAGTGGTCGAAATAACGATACGGCTCTCCGGCTTCGTTCTTAAAACCCTCGTGAATGTCCCGGATTTCCTCCAGCAGGGTCAGGTGGACATTCTGCGCGCCGGCCCGGATCAGCCGCTGGTAGGTGGGCAGCGCAAAGTCCTCCGGCGCAACGACCGGGTCATGCTTCCCGTGAGTGAACCAGATCGGCAGGCGCTTCAGATGCTCAATATCCTCGCCGCTCACCCGGATATCCGGCATGGCCTCGCAGATGGGAAAAGCTGCAGCGAAGAAATCCGGGTAGGACATGATCATGCGCATGGTCATAAAGCCGCCGTTGGAGTCACCGCCGACGTAGATCCGATTCGTGTCGATGATGTCCCGGTATTTTTCGATAAACTCGTCGATCAACGATTTCAGCGCCTCGGTGTACATTGAACGCCCGCTGAATCTGGCCAGACCCTCGACGCCCTCTGCCCCATAGGTATGGCTGCCGTCGTCCAGCCACATGGTCTCGCACTGGGGGACCAGCACGGTCGCGCCGCCGAAGATCTCCTGCTTGTCCGGGTCGGTGAAGGAGGTCACCTTATTGCCCGAGTAGGCGATGGCCGTATCGGTGCCGCCCTCGCCCGCGCCGTGCAGGAAGATGATCAGCGGCCGCTTTCCGCGCCCGATCCTGGGGAGATAATAGCCGTAGCGCATCGGGATTTTCGGATCGGAGGAGATGTCCTCCAGGAAGCGATCCCGCTTGGGGTTGAACACTCCGGCGCAGGTGTCGAACACCAGTCCCTGCATCGGGTGCTCCCCGCCGATGGGCGTGATCTGGGTGATCCGGTAATTGCTGAACGCATAGTACTCGTGCCCGTTTAAGTCCTCCACGTCCGCGACCAGGGTGGAGGAACAGCTGTAAATCGGCCCGTAGGGCATCTCCAGCGTGATATAAACGCCCCGATCCAGCGGCTCACCGGTCCGGGTGCTGGGATAGGCCCGCGTGACCGGTCGGAACGCCCGGGAGGGGATGAACTCGTCCTGCGTGAGGAAGTCCTTCGGAATCGGGACGACCTCGCCCTGCCAGCTCAGCACCTCCACATAGACGTTGAACTGCTCCGGGGCGACGTCCTCCGCCCGCACCTCTGCGGGAAGCCCGAGCACCAGTTTTGTGACATATGGCCCGAAATCGGTCACATCAATGACCTGATAGTAGATCCGTCCCATACCAATCTCCTTTCCCATCTCGAAACCGGTTGCACATGCGATAGCCTTACACTTGCATTATACACCGAAGACCAGCATTTGTATAGAACACGCTGCCCTTTTGCTGTTCTGTCGTGTATCGTTTGTTTGCTGCTCCTCGGGATCAGTACAGCAGGCCGGCGGTTCTGGCCTGATACATGAGCTCGTCCCGGTGGTCGGGATGGGCGATGGAGATCAGCTTTTTCACCCGATCCGGGACGCTGCTGAACTGGAGGTTGACGCAGCCATACTCGGTGACCACATACTGCACGTCGGTGCGGGGGGGGGTGACGATGCTGCCCAGGGGGAGATTCAGGGAGATGCGGGAGATCTGGGCATCGGCCAGGGCCTTTATCTTTGTTTATGCAGCGCATTTTTTCGCACGCTAGAGCGCAAATTCGGTGGTGATTCCGATCAGGTGGGAGGTGTCTTTTCGGGCGCAATAAAGTTCCGTAGTATAGTTCAGATATAATATCAGGCATAAAATTCCCTCCTTTGTTGCGGCAGCAAACACAACGACCAAAACAGAGGGGAGAATTATGATTAACATGATTCCTTTTATTATCCTTGACGGTTTTTCTGAATCTTCTTGGGTACATCAAAAAGTAACTATGAGCTGATAGACGGTTGAGGTCGTTCTTTTCCACACTTGCACGTCGGTCGAAGTGCGAATATGCGTCTCGGTGCAAGTCGCAGCGGGGCTTATGCAAAAAGTGGGTCGAACGATGGCAGGTGTCAGGAAAGTCCGCCCGGATCGGAATCTGGATTCTATTTTTGTTGTGAATCGGGGAAAAGCGTAGTAAAATAGTAGAGAAATTTACCGATGGGAGGATCACCATGGAGCACCACACCCAGTTCACGCATCTGTTCCGCCCGATACAGGTGGGGCCGGTCGTCTATAAAAATCGGATCGCAGCGACTCCGCTTGGCAACACCTCCGTGCGTCCCGATGGCAGTTTTCCTGCCGCATCCTTTCAAATGTATCGGGACAGGGCTGCCGGTGGCTGCGCGGAGGTTGCCGCCTCTGAAACAGTGGTCGATTTCCAATATGGCTCCCGGGTGTGCGTTCCCCCGGTGGACTATACCGACCTGTCATCCCCCCGACTCCGGGGCCTGCGGCAGTACTCCGACATGCTGCACTCCTACGGGGCGGTGGCTACTGTGGAGCTGAACCATTGCGGGGCCAACCGGTTTCCCTCCGCCGGGCGGATCGCCCTCGGCCCCTGTGCGATAGAGGATAACGCCGGAGTTCGGGTGCTGGCCATGGACGAGGGGATGATGCAGGAGGTGGAGGAGCGTTTCGCCCAGGCCGCCTGGTACATGAAGCAGGCGGGCTATGACGGCGTGATTCCCCACATGGCCTCTGGTTGGCTGCTGCAGCAGTTCCTCTCCCCGGTGACCAATCACCGCACCGATGCGTACGGCGGAAGCGCAGAGAATCGGATGCGCTTTCCTCTGCGGGTACTCCGGGCCATCCGGGCACGCTGTGGTGACGATTTTCTGATTGCCCCTCGCCTCGCGTGCAGCGAGTATATTCCCGGCGGCAACGGGATTGAGGACGCGGTGAGCTTTTGCAGACTGATGGAAGGGCTGGTCGATCTGGTGGGCGTCACCGCCGGGGTGTATTATGAACCGGTACGAAGCGGCGAGTTCTCCAGCATGTTCGATCCGCACAACCTCCACTGGTCGCTGGCGGCGGCCATCAAGAGGCGATGCTCCCTCCCGGTGATGCTCACCGGCGGCATCAACGCCCCGGAGGTGGCAGAGCGACTCATCGCTGAGGGGGTCTGCGATCTGGTGGGCCTGGGGCGTCAGATGCTGGCCGATCCCGCCTGGGCGAGAAAGGCGCAGGAGGGCAGGGCGGAGGACATCGCCCGGTGTATCCGCTGCTTCCGGTGCTTCCCCGGCCCGCTGCAGGATACCGGGGGGCGGATGTTGACTCCGCCGGATAAGAAGTGCACCGTCAACCCCTGTGCTGATCTGAGCGAGCTGAACCCGCCGCTGCAGCAATGGCCCCGGCCGCAGGAGCGCCGGAGGGTGCTGGTGGTGGGCGGCGGCATCGGTGGTCTGACCGCGGCGTACACGGCGGCGCAGTGCGGCCACCGGGTCACCCTGCTGGAGAAAACCGACCGCCTGGGTGGTCTGCTCACCTTTTCGGACTATGACGCCGACAAGCGGGATCTCTGCCGCTACAAGGAGCTGTGCATCCGTCGGGTGCGGGAGGCTGGGGTGGAGGTACACCTGAACTGGGAGGCCACGCCGGACAATATCGCTGCAATCCCCGCCGATGAGGTGATCCTCGCCGTAGGCTCCTCCCCCCTCCGTCCCTCGATCCCCGGAATTGAGGCAACCGTCCCCGTTCTCCAAGCCTATCAGGCCCCGGAGACACTGGGCAGCCGCGTGGTTGTCGCCGGCGGAGGTCAGGTCGGCTGCGAGACGGCGCTTCATCTGATCCAGACGGGCAGACATGTCACCGTCGTGGAGTTGCGGGAGGCTGTCGCCATTGATGCGAACCCGATGCACCGGGTCGCCCTGATGGATCGGCTGGAGAAAAGCGGGGTGGAGCTGCGCTGCGGCCTAAAGTGCATTCGATTCACCGACACTGGCGCGATGAGCGAGGATATGGCGGGGGACACGGTGCTGATTCCCGGCGATCACGTTGTGTTGGCCCTGGGAATGCGGGCCAACCGAGAGACGGCCCAGGCGCTGGAGCATGCGCTGGCCGGAAGAGCCCGGGTGCAGATGGTGGGCGACTGCTGGGAGGCATCCCGGGTACAGGTTGCGGTAGAGCAGGGGTTTTTGGCTGCCCGGCGGATCGTCTGACCCGCGCTCCATCAAATTGGTTGATTTATTGCCCGCGGCGGAGGCTTCCGCCGCGGGCACTTTTTCGAGCAGGAAAGGGTAGCCCCCTCGCCGGGCTCGGCGAGGGGGCTATTGATCGTGGTGCAGAGGTCGCGGATACAGCCGTCCCGCTGGGTGAAGAGCCATACGCCGACCTCGGGGAGTTGGTGCCTGGATTCCGTCATTACGGACGAAACCCTTTCCTTACGCCGCCGTCAGAAGGTCACCCGATAGAGGATGCCTTCTCCGTGGCGGTAGATACGGGCGTCGGCGTCCCGTAGAGAGAAGAGGTGCATGGGGGGCATCCCATCCCGGTAGATCTGCTTCAGGTCGGGGCCGGAGCCATCTCCCGTCCGGGCCTTGGCCCGCGCTGCCTGGGCCTGCGCCGCATCCGGGTCGTCGAAGACAGCGGTGCCTGCCATGCGAAGCCAGGAGCCGTCCGTCCCGAGCGCGCACAGCTCCA
>JAFVAS010000007.1 GCA_017480395.1 Oscillospiraceae bacterium
ACGTTGGCGGACATCAGGAATCGCACCTGATCCATGCCAGTGGCGTCCATGCCGAGACCGCCCGTCTTGGGGACGATCTCCACCTCAAAGCGCACCTTGGGCATATCCAGGTCGCTCAGCTCACTCTGAATCCTTGCCTGGAGCCGATCTGCCGCCTCCCGCCGCGCCCGGGTCAGCGCCCGGCCCCGTTTTTCCGCCTCCCGGCGGTGGGCGGCCAGCTTTTTCTCCAGTTGCTCGATCCGGTCGCTGGAATACTGGATCTGATCCAGCTCCTCCCGGCACCGCTCCAGGTAGTTCAGCATCTCCTCCACCGTGCTGCCGTATTTTTTCTCCAGCCGGTAGAGCTGATCCAGGCGGCTCTCCATCCGGTCAATGTCCTCCGGGGAGACATCCAGTTCCCCCCGCAGATCCCGGGCCACCTCCAGGGCGTCATAGGCCTCCATCTGCATCTCACTCAGACGCTGGGCGATCTCGGCGAGGGATGCGGCCTGATCGCTCCCCTGCTCCACGCAGCGGGCGGCGCGGCCGAGGGCGTTGGCGGCGGTGCTCAGCAGGCTGAGCGCCCCCTCGACCTCTCCCCCGCCGTCCAGGGCGTAGTCCGCCTCCTCCAGCGCGGAGATCATCTTACCGGCGTTGCGCAGAAAGCTCTTCCTCGCCGCCAGCTCCTCGTCCTCTCCGGGCTTGAGCTTGGCCCGCTCCAGCTCCCCGATCTGATAGGTCAGGGTGTCGATGCGGCGGGATTTTTCCGCGTCATCCATCTGCAGCGACTGGATCTCCCGTCGGGTCTCGGCCAGGGCCTGGTAGGGCTCCCGATAGGCACTCAGCCAGGGCTCCACATTGCCGAAGCGATCCAGGTAGTCCAGGTGACAGCCCTCGTCCAGCAACTGCTGTCCGTCGTGCTGGCCGTGGATGTTGAGCAGCTGCTGCCCCAGCGCCTTGAGCTGCGCCACCGTCAGCGGCCTTCCATTGACCCGGCAGGCATTGCGGCCGTCGGCCTGGATCTCCCGCTCCAACAGCAGCTCCCCATTCTCGTCCGGCTGGACGCCCGTGCGGGCAAACCACTCCAGCGCGGGCAGGGCGCAGAACACCGCGCTGACAAAGGCGGATTTCGCCCCGGTGCGGATCAGGTCGCGGCTGGTGCGCTCCCCCAGCACGGCGCTGATGGAGTCGATGACGATGGATTTGCCCGCGCCCGTCTCGCCCGTCAGGGCATTGAAGCCGGGGCCAAAGCGGATGTCCGCCGATTCGATCAGGGCGATATTCTCAATGTGAAGCAGGGATAGCACCGCGTCTCACCTTATCCTTACTCTTGCATGTGATGCCGGCGTTATTTCAGCATCAGATGGATCTCGTTACAGAACTCCTCCGCGTTGGCGTTGGTGCGCATGATGAGCACCGCCGTGTCGTCCCCGGCGATGGAGCCCACCATATTGGGGATCTCCATACTGTCCAGCGCGGCGGCGGCGGCGTTGGCCAGGCCGGGCATGGTCTTGAGGACGATCAGATTCTGGGCCAGGTCGAAGGAGATGACGCTCTCCCGAAAGATGGTCTGGAGGCGCTGGGCCAGCTCATTGCGCCCCCGGTGGACGGAGACGACGTATTTGTAGGTGCCCGATTTTGTGCGCTCCTTGACCAGATGCAGCTCCTTTATGTCCCGGGAAATCGTCGCCTGGGTACAGGAAAAGCCCATCGCGTGCAGCCGCTCCAGCAGCTCCTCCTGCACCTCCAGATCCTCCTCCTGGATCAGCTTCAGAATCGCCTTTTGTCGTTTTTCTTTCATGTTCACGCCCTCCCCAGCTTGGAAAGCAGGATTTGATAGAAGCTCCGGTCGGTGAGGTGCACCAGATCGACACACCGCTCTGAGCGGGTGACGCGGATGGTGTCCCCGCCGGAGAGACGCACCGCCCGTCCGCCGTCCACCGAGAGATAGGCGGTCTTGCGGGCCTGCCGCGCCAGACGCACCTCCACCACCCGATCCTGGGCGAGCACAATGGACTTGGACTGCAGGGCGTGGGCGGCGATGGGGGTGATAATCAGGTTCTGGGCCTTGGGCTCCACGATGGGGCCTCCGGCGGAGAGCGAATAGGCGGTGGAGCCGGTGGGGGTCGCCACCACCACGCCGTCTCCGGAGACGGAGGCGATCTGCTCCCCGTCGGAGAAGATGCTCATCTCCACCACCCGGGCCACCGCCCCCTTGGTGATGGCGGCGTCGTTCAGGGCGTGGTCGGCATAAATCTCCTGCCCCTCGTGGATCAGGCTGACGTCCAGCATCATCCGCGGCTCCACGGTGTACTCCCGCTTGGCGATGCGGGCGAGCTTGCTCAGCTCACTGTGCTCCAGCTCCGCGAGAAAGCCCACGCTGCCCATATTGACCCCCATGATGGGAACCCCGGAGTTATAGGCCTGCTTGGCCGCGTGGAGCAGGGTGCCGTCTCCGCCGAAGCAAATCAGCATGTCCGCGTCCGCCAGCTCCGAATCCATGTCGGAGTAGACCAGATGGCGGGGCAGCTCAAAGTGGGGGTCCGGCTCAAAGGGCAGGCAGAGCACCGTGTCCACCCCCGCCTCCCGCAGGATCTTGGCGGAGGACTGGGCCGCCCGCAGGCCCCGATCCCGGTAGGGGTTGGGGCTGAGAATGATCTTCATACTTATCCCTCCAGCGCCCGGTGGGACTCCTCCACCAGGGCGGCAAAATCGATCTGCTCCGAATGTCCCGCGCCGACGGTGAGCCAGCCGAGATACTCGATATTCCCCTCCGGCCCGCGTATGGGCGAGAAGGTCATCGCCCGCACCGAGAGGTCGTTCTCCTCCGCCTGGGCGACAAACCGGCGCACCACCTCAAGGTGCACCTCCGGGTCGCGGACAACACCCTTTTTGCCCACCTTTTCCCGGCCCGCCTCGAACTGGGGCTTGACCAGGCAGACCAGCTGTCCGCTCCCCTTCATCAGCGGGCGCAGGGCGGGGAGAATCAGCCCCAGGGAGATGAAGGAGACATCCACGGAGACGAAATCCAGCGCATCGGGGATCTGCTCTGATGTGAGGTATCGGGCGTTGGTACGCTCCATACACACCACCCGGGGATCATTGCGGATTTTCCAGTCCAGCTGGCCATAGCCCACGTCCACGGCATAGACCTTCGACGCGCCATTTTGCAGCATGCAGTCGGAGAATCCGCCGGTGGAGGCGCCGCAGTCCATGCAGACCGCGCCCTCCAGGTCGATCGGAAAGGTCTGCATGGCCTTCTCCAGCTTCAGGCCGCCCAGGCTGACATAGCCCAGGGTTTTGCCCCGCACCTCGATGCGGGCGTCGTCGGCGATGGCAAAGCCCGCCTTGTCGATTTTTTTGTCGTTGACGTAGACAATGCCGCTCATGATACAGGCCTGGGCCTTCTGGCGGCTCTCGGCCAAGCCCCGCTCGACCAGGACGACATCCAGACGTTTGCCCTTCATTCAAGCGCCTCCTTCACTCGACGGACAATGCTGTCCGCGTCGATGCCCAGCCGCTTGCGCAGCTCCGGCACCGTGCCGTGGGGCACAAAGTCGTTGCCCGAGTCCAGGAGGATCAGGGAGCGCATCTGCACCCCCTGATCGGCCAGATCAAAGGACAGGGCGTGGCCCAGGGAGTTGTGCTCGATGACCTCCTCCGCCACCAGCAGGCGGCGGGTCTTTTTCACCGAGTCCATCAGATGGTCAGAGCACAGCGGAATCAGCTGGTTGCATTTGACCACCTCGCAGGAGACGCCCTCCGCCTCCAGCTGCTCCGCCGCCGCCAGCAGCTCGTCCAGCATGGTGCCATAGCCCGCCAGGGTGAACTGCTCGCCGGGTCGGACGACGCAGTCCCGCTGTGCCGAGGTATCCTGCACAAGGCGGGCGCACTCCTGCCCCCGGGGATAGCGCACCGCCACCGGCCCGTCATAGTCATAGACGGCGGCGCGGAGCATACTGCGCAGCTCGGCGTAGTTGGCGGGACAGAGCACGGTCATATGGGGCACCGTGGAGAGGTAGGCCAGATCAAAGACGCCCTGGTGGGTCTCCCCATCCGCGCCGACCAGACCGGCGCGATCCACGGCAAAGACCACATGCAGATTCTGCATCGCCACGTCGTGGAGCAGCATGTCATAGGCCCGCTGGAGGAAGGTGGAGTAGACCGCAAACACGGGAATCATCCCCTGCTTTGCCATTCCGGCGCACATGGCGACGGCATGGCCCTCGGCGATGCCGACGTCGAACAGCCGCTCGGGACATGCCTCGGCAAAGGAATCCAACCCGGTGCCCGACTGCATGGCGGCAGTGACGGCGCAGATGCGCGCATCCTCCCGGGCCAGCTGGGTCAGGGTCTCCCCAAAAACCGCGGAGAAATCCCTTGGACAGGCGGCGGGATCGACCCCCTGCTCCGGGTCGAAGGGGGACACGCCGTGGTAGAACTCCGGGGTGCGCTCCGCCGGCTCATAGCCCTTGCCCTTGGTGGTCAGCACATGGAAGACCACCGGGCCGGGCAGGTTGTCCGCCCAGCGCAGCAGCCGGGTCAGCTCGGTCACGTCGTGGCCGTCCACCGGGCCGACATAGTCAAAGCCCATATCCTCAAAGAAGGTGCTGGGCAAAAAGCTCCCCTTGATGGACCGCTTGATCCGATGGTTCAGATTGTAGAGGTGTATGCCGCCGGGAACGCTGTGCAGCACCCTGCCATAGCCCCGCTTGAAGCGCAGATAGCCCGGGCGCAGGTGCTGCCGCTCCAGCAGCCGCGCGATGCCGCCGACGTTCTTTTTGATGCTCATGCCGTTGTCATTCAGAATGACGATCAGCTTCTCCCCGCTGCCGCCGGCGTCAGCCAGCCCCTCGTAGGCCAGCCCGCCGGTGAGGGCACCGTCCCCCAGCAGGGCCACCACCCGGTAATCCCGGTGAAGCAGTGTCCGCGCCCGGGCCATCCCCAGAGCGACGGAGATGGAGTTGGAGGCGTGTCCGGCGATAAAGGCGTCGGCGTCGCTCTCATTGGGCTTCGGAAACCCGGATAGGCCGCCCAGTTGGCGCATGGTGTCCATCCGTTCCGCCCGTCCGGTGAGCATCTTATGGGGATAGCACTGGTGCCCCACGTCGAACACCAGGCGATCCGTCTCAAAGTCAAAGACCCGGTGGAGGGCGACGGTGAGCTCCACCACCCCCAGGTTGGAGGCCAGGTGACCTCCGGTGTGGGAGACCGAGCGCAGCAGCTCATCGCGCACCTCGGCGCAGACGGTCTTTGCCTCTTCTTCACTTATTTCAGCGAGTTGTTTGCCCTTCCATTCGGACATCAGGCATTCACTCCCATTTCTATCCGTAATCAGTCAATTGTTGCGTCCGGCCAGCCAGTCCGCCATGTCGCACAGGTATGCCGCGTCGGGAAAAGCCCCGGAAACGGCGTCCTTCGCCCGCCGGGTGCAGTCCAGAATGACCCGGCGGCAGCCCTCCTCCCCCAGCAGGGTGACGAAGGTGGACTTGTGATTCTCCGCGTCGGAGCCCACCGGCTTTCCCAGCTCCTCCGTGGTGGAGGTGCAGTCCAGCAGGTCGTCCCGCACCTGAAAGGCCAGGCCGATCTCGGCGGCATAGGCCCGGGCGGCGGCGAGCTGAGCCTCGGTTCCATCGGCGCAGAGGACGCCGATCACACAGGACGCCTCCAGCAGCGCGCCAGTCTTTTTGCGGTGCACCAGGGTCAGCTCCTCCAGATCGAGGGGGCGGGTCTCCCCCTCCAGATCCAGCACCTGTCCGGCGCACATACCGTCCTTTCCGGCGGCCCGGGCCAGCTCCAG
>JAFVAS010000056.1 GCA_017480395.1 Oscillospiraceae bacterium
TCTCCCTGGTCGGTGCAGGTCACGTCCACGGTGTAGGTGTCGTTCTCCTCCAGGGCCCGCACGATGGCGGGGGTGGAGAGGGCCTGCTCCAGCGCGGCGGCGTCGTGGGTTTCGGCGGCGGCGGGGAGCACCTGCTCCCGGACGTAGTCGGAGTAGATGCCCTCCCGCTTCCGGGGGAAGATGTTGCCCCGCTTGATGTTGGCGGAGTCGCCGATGACCACGCCGTAGTGATCTCCGACGATATAGGCCACCATGTCATACTGCTGGGCCAGCACCCGGCGGTTGAGCACCTCGGTGACCTTTTCGGTGTTGTACTCCGTCTCCACGCCGAAGGCGATCACGTCTCCGGTGACCGGATCCACGGCGGCGGAGCCGGAGAACTTGACGAAGCACTGCCGCCCGGAGTGGCGCCGGACATAGCCCACGAAGGTGGCCGGCCCCTCACCCTTGTAGTAGCGCTCCACCAGGTTTTCCAGCTGGAAAATCTCCTCATAGCGCTCCCGGTCGCCGGGGACCAGAAAGCTCTCGCCGCGGATGACGGCGCTCTCCGCGATGGAGCCGCCGGGGTAGTCGGTGGGGTAGAGGTCCCGGCCCCGGGCCTCCTCGATGACGCCGGTGGTGATGTTGGTGAGGAAGACGGTCAGGCTGTCGTCGGCCAGCTCGTTGAACTGGCGCACGACCCCCTCGTAAATCTTGGCGCGGCGCTTGGCCTCCTCGGCGGCGTTGTGCTTGTCGGTGATGTCCCCGATGAACACATAGAAGACGTCGCCGTAGCCGGGAAGGTGGGTGAAGTGGCCGTGATCGTCCACCCAGCGGACGGCGCCGTCCCGGCGGATGATGCGGTACTCCACATAGTCCATGCTGTTGCTGCTGTCGGCGATCTGGGCGTTGATGGCGGCCAGAACCGCCTCCAGATCCTCCGGGTGAACCATTCCGGGGAAGGTGAAGCCGGTGTGCTCCCTGAACTCCTCCTCCGTGGCGCAGCCGAACATCTCGATCAGCGTCTGGTTGATGTAGATCAGCTGCATATCCCCCTCGGCGCGATAGACGAAGAATCCGCCGGGGATCTGCTCGGCCATCCACTTGATGGCGGGGATCAGCTGCTCCTGGGACAGGGAGTTGGAGCATTGGCTGGCGTGTGTGTCACTCATGCTGCAAAGTTCCTCCTGTGGTCGTGTTTTGGGTCTGGCGTGGGGTCAGGCCACGCGATCCGGGGGATCAGCGTCCTTGCTTCAGGCTTTTCTTGTTCTCATACATGGCGGCGTCGGCCCGCTCGAAGACGGCGGCGACGGCGGTGTCCTGCCCGGGGATATATTCGGACAGGCCGCAGGCGATGACCACGCCGCCGGCGCTGGCCTGCTTCCGGTTCTCCGCGGCCAGCTGCTGGGTCAGCTCCGCGCGGTGCTCATAGTCCCGGCCCCGGAGGATGACCACGAACTCGTCCCCGCCGTAGCGGAAGACGGGGCTGTGGGCGAAGATGTTGCAGATCTCGCTGGAGGCGCTGCGGATCAGGGCGTCGCCGGCGGCGTGGCCCTGGGTGTCGTTGACGGCCTTCAGGCCGTTCACGTCGCAGATCACCATGGCGAAGGGGGAGGCGATGCCGTCGGCGATGGTCTGGTTGATGGACTGCTCCGACTCGACATAGGCGTACTTGCTCTTGACGCCGGTCAGGGCGTCCCGGTTGGCCCGCTCCTGGGCGACGGTGAGCTCCTGCTCCCGGTGCATCTGGGCGTCCACATTGCTGACGCCGATGACGATATGGCGGTCGCCCTTGTCGTCGTCCATGCGGATGACCTTGCAGTTGATGTAGACCGGCACGCCGTCGAACAGCAGGCGGTAGGTGGTGGAGAACACATTGCCGTTCTCCAGCTCGGGCAGCAGCCGGGCCTTGTCCCAGACGGCCAGGGCCTTGTCCAGGTCGTCCTTGTACACCAGGCGCAGGATGTTCCGGCGGCAGTCCTCGAAGAAGTCCACGCCGCTCTGCTCCACCTTCAGCTCCTGATAGTCGCTCTGGGAGCTGTATTCAATGAACTCGTCGGTCTCGATGTTGACGTAATAGATGCTGTAATAGTCCTTGCTCAGGGCCTGGGCGATGCGGGAGTAGGTCAAGTTCTGCTCCATGGCCTCCTCGTACTCCTGCTGGCGGCGCATCTCGGCGTTGACATTGTTGACGCCAACGACGATGTGGTTGTCCCCCATGCTGGTGATCTTCATGCGCACATAGTTGGGCACGCCCTCGAACATCAGCCGGTAGCCGATGGTGAAGGTGCCGTTGCGCTCCAGCTCCCGCATCACGTTCTCCTTGGTGAAGGCCGCGAAGAAGTGGGCCAGGTCGTCGGGATGCCCGACGCGCTCCATATTCTTGCGGCTGAGGTTGAAGAAGTCCTCGCCGCTCTTCTCGATGCCCAGCTCAGAGTACTCGTCATAGGAGCTGTACTCGATGAACCGGTCGGTCTCGGTGTCCACATAGTAGATGCTGAAGTAGTCCTGGGCCAGGGCCTGGGCCACCCGGGAGTAGGTGGCGGCGCTCTGCCGCTGGGCCTCCAGCCGCTGCTCCTCGGTGATCTGGGCGTCGATGTTGCTGACGCCGATGATGATGTGGCGGCTGTCCGCGCCGTCGGCGGGGATGACCTTCATGCGGTAGTACAGCGGCACGCCGTCGATGACCAGGCGGTAGTCGGCGGTGAAGCTCTGCCGGGACTCCAGCACCCCCAGCAGGGTGTGCTTCCGCATGGCCTGGGCGACCCGATCCTGATCCTCGGGGAAGACGACCTGGCGGATGTTCTTCTGGCACTCGTCGAAGAAGCGGGTGCCGGAGATCTCCAGCTTGAGGGTGCCATAGGAGCCCTCGGCCACGAACTCCATATAGGTGTCCGTCTCGGTGTCCACATAGTAGATGCTCTCCATGTCGCTGGAGAGGGCCTTGGCCAGGCTGTTGAAGTCCAGCTCGTTCTCGCTGCGCTCCGCGGTGCCGGCCTGCCGGATCTGCTCGTCCACATTGCTGACGCCGATGACGATATGGTGGTCGTCGTGGGTGTTGGCCTTGACGATCTTGAGGTTGTAGTAGGTGGGAACCCCGTCAATGACCAGGCGGTAGGTCAGGGAGTAGGGCCGCCCGTCGGAGAGCTGGGCCAGCAGGGCCGGCTTCTGCATGCACAGGGAGACCCGGGGCACGTCCTCGGCGTAGACCACCCGTGGGATGTTGCGCTGGGTGTCGGCGAAGAAGTCAGAGCCGCTGCGCTCGATCTGGAGATCCTCATACTTTCCCTCGGAGCTGAACTCGAAGTAGTGGTCGTTGTCGGTGTCCACATAGTAGACGCTCTCGAAGCCGCTGGAGAGGGCGTAGGCGATCCGGCCCAGGCCGGCGTCGAAGGTGTTGGAGTGCTTGGCGTCGGCGGGGCGATCCGTGGGCCAGCCAATGTGCTGATCCCGGCGCTCGGCCACAAACCGCTCGTACTCCTGGGGAGGGACGGGGCGGGAGAAGTAGAAGCCCTGCACCAGGTCGCAGCCCATGGCCTTGAGGGCGTGGAGCTGCTCCTCGGTCTCCACGCCCTCGGCGATGACGGGGACGGAGAGATAGTCGGCGATGTCGATGATGACCTCCAGCATGCGGGTGTCCTTGCGCTGGCTGAAGGCGTTGCGGATGAACTGCATGTCCAGCTTCAGCGCGTCGATGGGCAGGGTGGAGATCATGTTCAGGGAGGAATAGCCGGTGCCGAAGTCGTCCATCTCGATGCGGAAGCCCAGCTTGCGCAGATTGTTGACGGTGCCGATGATCTGCTCGGAGTCCTGGGTATAGGCGGACTCGGTGATCTCCAGCAGCAGCTCGCTGGGGCTGAGGCCGTTCTCCCGCAGGATGGACTGGAAGATGGCGGCCAGCTCCGGCTCGTACATGTCGATGCGGGAGACGTTGACGGAGACGGGGACGGTGAAGCCCAGGCGCTCCTTCCAGTCCTTGATCTGGGCGGCGGCGGTGCGCCAGACGTAGTGATCCAGGGCCTGGATCAGGCCGTTGTCCTCGAAGAGGGGGATGAAGACGCCGGGGCTGATCATGCCCAGGGTGGGATGCTGCCAGCGCACCAGGGCCTCCGCGCTGGCCAGCACCGGGATCTCGGGGCGGACGTCGAACTTGGGCTGGTAGAAGACCTTGAACTGCCGCTCGTTGATGGCGGCGGCGAAATCCTCGATCAGCTGCTCGGCGTAGAGCTCCTGCTCGTGCAGGGCGATGTCATAGATGCCGATGGTGCGGGTGAAGCTGTTGCGCACCGTGTCCGCCGCCATCTTGGCCCGGTCGAAGCGCCGCTGGATGTCCAGCGACTTGTCCACGTTGGCGTAGACGCCCATGCGCAGGCGCACCCGGTTGTTGACTGAGTCGTCCCCGGCCAGGCCGACGGTGGCGTTCTCCAGAATGGCCTTGTAGTCCTTGCCGTGGGGGCAGTAGACCATGAAGGTGTCCGCCTCCCGACGGCAGACGATGCCGCCGGTGTCCTGCACCATCTCCCGCACCTTCTCGCCGATGCGGCGCAGCACGTCGTCGCCGTAGGCGGTGCCGAAGCGCTCGTTGATCATGTGGAAGTGGTTGACGTCCACCACGATGGCGTCCATCTCCAGGGCCTTGTGGTGCTGGTCGAACTGCTCGGCATAGCGGTAGAAGTACTCCCGGTTGTAGAGGCCGGTCAGGGGGTCGCGCTCGGTGGACTGGATGATCTGGCGGTCCTCGGAGAGCTCGATGGTGCGCCGGATGCGGGCGAGGATGACGCCGGACTGGGGATAGGGCTTGGGGATGAAGTCGGTGGCGCCCAGGCTGAGGCTCTCCACCTCGGCGTTCTGATCCGCTGTCAGCACGATCACCGGGATGCGGGCGACCTCCGGGTCGGCCTTGAGGCGCTGGAGCACCTCGATGCCGGACAGGCCGGGCATCATCAGATCCAGCAGGATGAGGGACAGGGTGTCCCGGTTGGCCCAGATCAGATCCAGCGCGCGCAGGCCGTCCTCGGCGTAGATCAGCTCATAGTCGGAGGCGAGCACCATGCCCAGCATCTCCCGGTTGATGGGCTCGTCGTCCACGACCAGGATCAGGCGTTTTCCGTTTGAGGAGTGAAATTTATCATGACTTTTCAGCATTTCCAAATGCCTCCTTCTGCCGTGGGCAGTTTTGTCTGTTTTTGGGGGATCTGAGACGGTCAGACCCTTTGAAATAACGCGAAACCAACTCATTTAATATTATATCAGGTGGATTCATTGGTTTCAATGTGTTTTGGTTGTTTTTTGCCGGGATTGCCGCAAATGCCGCAAAAAGGACCGGCTCCGGCTTGCGCCGGGGAGAAGTTGTGCTATACTGATGGAGAGCGCGCCCGGCGCGCCGGAGGAGGAGAATCATATAAAAATGCTCTCCTACGTGGATTGCAAGGAGGCGTAGAGCACATGACACATAACGAACAAAGAAGATTTCTGATTGACAGGTTATTGGAAGAAGATCGCAGATACAGAAATATCGAGGTGCCAGAGGGCGAAAAGGAACAAAAGGATTTGCTTCGCAGTCTGATGAATGTTCGCTCCCCAAAGCCGATCAGCAAAGATTTTTTGGACATCCAGGACGAATACCTTGCGGCTGAGCGTGACGCGCTCGGTATTACGGACGGAGACATGCTTTCTCCCATCCCGTCAGATGACCGTATTGTTTTGTGGCGCGGAGATATTACCACGCTCAAGGTAGATGCCATAGTTAATGCGGCAAACTGCGCGTTGCGTGGGTGTTTTTACCCTCTCCATTCCTGCATTGACAACATCGTTCACTCTCGGAGTGGTATTCAGTTAAGACTTTTCTGCGATGATATTATGAATCGGCAGGGGTATGACGAGCCTACGGGGAAAGCAAAAATCACTCCGGCCTTCAATCTGCCCAGCAAGTATGTTCTTCATACCGTTGGCCCTATCATCACCGGGTCGCTGACAAAAAAGGATTGTGAATTGCTTGCTTCGTGCTATCGTTCCTGCCTTGAACTGGCGGCAGAAAGCGGATGCAAAAGTATTGCGTTTTGCTGTATTTCGACAGGAGAGTTTCATTTCCCGAAGGATAAAGCTGCAGAGATAGCCATAAAAACCGTCAGGGATTATCTTGCTGAAAACAACTCCATAGACCGGGTCATCTTCAATGTTTTCGGAGAAGAAGATCACTCTATTTATAGAAGCCTGCTTGGACTGTGATCCATTCGCACATTTGTTATCCGATTGATACTTGCGTTACAATGGATTTGCGAAGGAGGTGCAATCCATGTGGTGGAAGAAGAAAGAAAAGCATTATCTCTATCTTACATACAATGAGCTGCGGGTCGTCATGGCCAGCCTGGTCCATTGCAAAAACAAGCTGATCCGCGAAGGCAGGTACACCGACTGTATCGACGAAATGATCGTGAAGGTAGCCAACCTGATGTGAGAGCCTAAAACTACATATCGTTTCTTTGAGAGCCGCTTATTCTAACGCAGAGTAAGCGGCTTTTTCCATTTCCGTACATAGCCGCCTGTTGCCGCAGGCGGCTAAATCTATGAAAGGAGGAAGTCACATAATGGCAAATACA
>JAFVAS010000057.1 GCA_017480395.1 Oscillospiraceae bacterium
CCTGAGCGATGTCATCACCCACGTCAAGGCGCTGAAGCGGACCGACGCATCCTATGACAACTTCTCCGGCCTCGCCGACGGGCAGACCGGATCCGTCCGATTCCTGATCGAGACCGCCGAAATCGAAAAATAAGTGCGCGCATAGAACAAAACCGGGCAGCCCCGAAAAGGGGGCTGCCCGGTTTCTCGCAGGAATGATAATCTGCGCAGAGATTACTGCATGCCAGACTCGTAGGCCTGGATCATCTTCTTGACCATCTGGCCGCCGACGCTGCAGGCCTCCTTGGAGGTCAGGTTGCCGTTGTAGCCCTGCTTCAGGTTGACGCCGACCTCGGAGGCGGCCTCCATCTTGAACTTGTTCATCGCATCCCGGGCCTCGGGCACGATGGGCTGCTTGCTGGAATTAGCCATATCAATACATCTCCTTTTCTCAAATTTGGTGTTCTTCCGACTGGAAGTGACCGAGGGTAGTTTGAGCGAAGAAGGGAGAAGTATGCGGCGTTTCGTTTGCCAATTTTTTGTCGCAGCGGTCAGGGGCGGCATCGTTTGTGGATCGTCAGGGCTCCTGCGGCTCGGTCTGCCTCGCCCGCTCGGCACAGGCCTCCAGCGCCCGCTTGCCCGCCTCAGGGTAGAGGGCCAGCAGCTGCTCCGCCCGAGTGAGCAGGTCATAGTCCATCTTGTGCTCCAGCCAGTCCAGGGTGACGCCCACCAGCACGGATTTATAAAATCGGGTCAACAGCGTCCGATCCTCCGGCAGCAGCTTCACCCCCGGCACCACCTCGTCCAGGTAGAGCTGGGCGATGTGGACGGCCAGCTTGTCCAGATGAACCAGAAACCGCTCCCGATCCTCCGAGCGGTAGACGTTGAGCATGATCTTTTTATACTGGAGGATGTATTCGATCATCGGGCGCAGGCAGTCGATGGGGCGGCCAAAGTTGCCGTACTCGGTGACAAGCTGCTCACCGCCGGTCTTTAGGATAACCTCCAGCAGCTCCGGTATGTCGTGAAAATGATAATAAAATGTATTGCGATTGACGCCGCAGGCGGAGACGATGTCATTGACGGTGATTTTGTTGTATGGCTTCTCCTCCATCAGGTGGATAAATGCGACGGCGATGGCCTGTTTGGTGGCTCTCATGGGCGCCCCCCTTTTCTGCTGGGATATCTGTATCGATATTATATCAGAAAACGCCATCCATTTCAAATTCCCCGCCCCACTATGGCACAGATGGCAGAACAGCGGCAAAAGCATCGCTCCGACGGGAGGTTGATCGTAATGCAATAGAATCAAAGGATATTTGGATGAAATTGACCATGCCGAACCGGGGTGATATAATCGTCCCGACAAATCTGGTTTTAACGAGGTGGCATCATGAATATGAGCTTAAATGAGATCCATATTCGAAATGCAGGTTTTGCAGACTGCCAACAGCTTGCAGACTGGTGGAATGATGGAACAGTTATGGCCCACGCCGGATTTCCGAACGGGATCGGTACGACCGCAGAGGAAGTCGGCAGGCAAATTGCAAGCGAATGCGATGAAAAAGGGCGCACGCTGATCATGGAATACTGCGGGCGCTCCATTGGAGAAATGAATTATCGCAACATTGTCGATCACACGGCGGAAATTGGCATCAAAATATGCGAGTCCGATTATCAAGGGAAAGGGATCGGGCGAATCATTCTGAGTGTGTTCATCAAAGAACTGTTCTCCATGGGGTTTACGAAGATCGTCTTGGATACAAACCTGAAGAACCTCAGAGCACAACATATTTACGAATTATTGGGTTTTCAGAAGATACGGGTCAATCACGATAGCTGGACGGATCAGCTGGGCAAATGGCAATCCTCTGTGGATTATGAGCTGACACCGGAACGCTTCCGCGATCACTCTGACAATCACAGGATTTAGAAGGCAAATTTCGGTTTCCGGGTATGCTTCTGACGTTCGGTTTGCGCAGGAGCTCCCTTGTCCACATTCACAGCGCATCGGATTTGCCCCCTAAAAATCCAGCGTACAATCGCCCGCCGAAAGAAAAGCGTCGGGACACCCTCCTTGCGGAGGGTGTCCCGATGCGCGATGCTTTTTGCGTTTCTGGGTTCGTTTCTTTTTCGGATCAAGCGGTGATCCCGCGTTTTGGGCGAATGCGGTGCCTACGCCCCGTGGAACACATGGTCTACGCCGTCGCAGGTGTACTTGTCCACGATGCCGCAGATGGTCAGATCGACGATGGCATAGTCATCACACAGGAGCATATTGCCCGCGCCGCCGTCGGTGTTGACCACCACGACGTCGCCCACACCGGCATCGGCGCAGTCGAAGGCGATCATGCGGGGGCCTGCGCTCTCGCCGGTCTCCGGCTCAAAATATTCCACCAGCATCAGTTTTTTGCCGTGGTAGCCGTCGTCCTTGATGGTGGAAACCACGTTTCCCACGACTCTGGCCAGGCGCATCTGCCTCACGCTCCTCTCTCGCCGCGCTAAAGCTCCTCATTATAGGTGTCGATAAAGCCGACAATGGCCACATCCACCGGGATCCGGGGCACCCGGAAGATCCGGGCCGCCTCCTTCGATCCGATCATATAGACGTGATCTCCCATGCCCGCCTGACGGGTGTGGTCCGCCGCGATGATGAGGCCGGCCTCCCTCCCGTTCTCGATCTTACGCACGATGAGCAGGGGCACGGTCTCCAGGGCGGAGTCCTTCACCGTCGCCACGACGGACCCGGTCACGACCCCGGCATACACGCCTTATTCCTCCTCGCCCCGATCCAGGGTGGGCAGGATATACTCCACGTCGGCGTGGGGACGGGGGATGACGTGGACGCCGTACAGCTCGCCCACGCGCTTGGCGGCGGCGGCGCCGGCATCGACGGCGGCCTTGACCGCGCCGACATCGCCCCGGACCATGACGGTGACCAGGCCGGAGCCGATCTGCACCTTGCCGATCAGATGGACGTTGGCAGCCTTGACCATGGCATCGGCGGCCTCGATGGAACCGATCAGACCGCGGGTCTCAACCATACCTAATGCTTCTTTCATTTTGAAAACCTCCGTAATTTGATTTTGGTTTTTTGATTTCTCGTTTGTGCGGGGAACTCGTTTGATTTATCCAATCGCCCGGAGCATATCGGGGTGGGGCGAGGGGATGACTGCGCTTTTGGCCATCAGGCCCTGGTTTTCCTCCAGCGCCTCGGCGGCCTTGATGGACGACTGCACCGCGGCGACCTCGCCGGTGAGCAGGATGAAGGATTTTCCGCCCAGGCCGCGGCCCAGACGCACCTCCAGCAGCTCCACCTCAGCGGCCTTGGCGGCGGCGTCGGCGGCCTTGACGGCGGCACAGAGGGAGTAGGTCTCCATGATGCCCAGGGCGTTCAGCCCCTCCACCATGGTGCAGGCGGCGATGGCCGGGGCGACCTGGGGATCCACATTGGGGATGACCAGGCTGTCGATGAGCAGGCTCTCGGCCACCTCCCGGCCCGCCTCCACGGAGGAGCGAACCGCGGCGACCTCGCCGGCGACCACGATGTAGTACTTTCCGGCGCAGACACAGCCCGCGCTGATCAGCTCCACCTCGGCGGCCTTCAGCATGGCGTCGCAGGCCAGAATACCGGTGGGGATGCTCATGACCTCATTCATTCCGATGGCGCCCATAGCTTCACTTCCTTATCTCAATGCACTCGCCGGTCACGGCGGTGACGGTGCCGTCAATGGATGCGTGGATATTGGCCCCCATGCCCTCGGGCCGGGCGATCAGCTCGCCCCGGCGCACCCGCTGACCGACGGTGACAACGGGGGTGTCCGCCCCGCCGATGTGCATCCGCAGGGGAATCCGCACCGCGTCGCAGGGGATATAGCCGCCCAACGGGGCATCCACGTCATATCTCTTCAGATCCAGCCGGTAGAGCAGCCGCTCGGTGGGCACACGCTTGATCTCGATGCCGCCGTCCGGGTCATATTTGACCTCCTTGACGGCCTTGACGCCGCTTTGCTGCAGGTTTGCCTTGGCCCGCTGCATCGCCTGGCTGGGCTTGAGGCCGAAGTTGCAGGCGAAGTAGGTACACAGTCCGCAGTCACAGCAGGAGAAGACGCCGTTCACGTCTCCCAGCAGCGCCTCGTTGCCGGAGGCCAGCGCCCGCATGGCCTTGTGGGGCTGGACGTTGAGGCCCATGGCGTTGCGGGGACACATCTGGGTGCACATGCTGCATTGGCAGCAGGCCGCCCGGGCCAGCACCGCATCCCGGGTGGAGGCCAGCTTCTTGGCCACAATGGGGTGGTTTTTCGGCACGGCCAACAGGCCGCCGGTGGTCTTGGTCACGCTCTGGCTCAGATCGTCGGTGAGCTTGCCCATCAGCGGGCCGCCCACGATGAAGGTGCAGTCCCCGACCGCGCCCCCCGCCGCCTCCAGCAGCTTGCTCAGGGGCGTGCCGATGGGACACTCCACGGTGACGGGCCGGGCCACCGCGCCGCCCACGGTCACCAGCTTGTCAACCACCGGCCTGCCCTCCATGGCGGCGGCAATGTTGAGCACGGTGCTGACATTGCTGACCACACATCCCACATCCAGGGGGATGCCCCCGGTGGGGACGGTCTTGCCGGTGATGCAGTAGACCAGGTTCTGCTCGTCTCCGGCGGGGTAAAAGGACTCGGAGAGATAGAGCTCCACCTTGGTGCCCTTGACGGCGGCGGACAGGGCGTCCACCGCGCCGTGGTAGTGGCGCTTCAGGGCGATCACCGCCCGTCTGGCCCCGATCTGATCCCGGATGGCCCGCACGGTGCGGACAATCTCCTTGGCGTGACGCTCCATCACATGGCGGTCGGTGCGCAGCAGCGGCTCGCACTCGATGCCGTTGACGATGAAGAGCTCCGCCTTGCAGTTGAGCTTTCGATCCGTCGGGAACCCCGCGCCGCCCGCGCCGACGACGCCCGCGTCCCGGATCTGTTCAATCAGTCCCATAGGCGTCAGATGATGCGGAAGCCGTCTTCCAGGACGCAGCGGCGGGCTCGGGTGAAGCTGCGCGCGGAGGTCAGGCCCTCGCCGGTGGGTGTGGCGATGGTCAGGGTGGCATAGCCCTCGCCGTTGAAGCCGACACCTGCGGTGGAGGGGCCGTTCTTCACAAAGATGGTGGTGTTGAGGGCACGGGCCGCCCGGGTCATGTTCAGGTAGTTCGTGGAGTGCATCAGGGCGGAGTGCCAGCAGCCATGCTCCGCCTCGACGGCGCGGTCGATGGCCTGATCCACATTGTCGCAGCGCACACAGCCCAACACGGGCATCAGCATCTCCACCACCACGAAGGGGTGCTCCTTGGGCACCTCGGCGATGACCAGCCGGGGGTTGCCGGTGTAGGACACGCCGGAGGCATCCATGATGTAGGTGGCGTCGTGGCCCACGAACCTGCGGTTGATGACGTACTTGCCGTCCTTCTGCACCAGCACGGTGCGGACGATCTTGTCAATGTCCTCCCCCCGCACAAGCCAGGCGCCGTTTTTCTGCATCTCGGCGATGAGCTGATCGAAGACGGAATTGACGCAGAAGCACTCCTTCTCCGCCACACACAGCACGTTGTTGTCAAAGGAGGCGCCGTCCACAATGTCCTTGGCCGCCTTGGGGATGAGGGCGGTCTCGTCCACGATGACCGGGGGATTGCCCGGCCCGGCGGCGATGCACTTCTTGCCGGTCTTCATGGCCACGCCCACAACTGCCTCACCGCCGGTGACGCTGAGCAGCTTGACGGTGGGGTGGTTCATGATGACCTCGCTGGTCTCCATGGTGGGCTTGGTGGGGCAGCAGATCAGCCCCATGGGCCCGCCCGCGGCGACGATGGCCTCGTTCAGCAGACGCATGGTCTCCTGGCAGCACTTTGTGGCCGTCGGGTGGGGGTTGAACACCACCGCGTTGCCGCCGGCGATCATGCTGATGGAGTTGTTGATGA
>JAFVAS010000058.1 GCA_017480395.1 Oscillospiraceae bacterium
AACTGCGCCTTCGCCAACTCCGGCGAGGCGGACATGGTCATGGCCCTGCGGGGCAGAAAAATCTTCCCCCGCGTCCACATTGAGGAGGGGGACGGGGTGTGCTACGCCGTCTCCTGCCGCCATTGCCGGGACCCGCTGTGTGTCCGGGGGTGCATCTCCGGCGCGCTGTCCGTTCGGGACGGCCGGGTGTGCATCGACCACGACAAGTGCGTGGGCTGCCTGACCTGCGTGCTGCTGTGCCCCTACGGGGCGGTGGCCCCGGGGCCGGACGGGGCGGCCATGAAGTGCGAGCTGTGCCTGGAGAACGCCTGCGGCACCCCGGCCTGCGCCGCGGGATGTCCCAACGGGGCCATCGTGTATGAGGAGAGGTGAGAGGGATGAAGCGATATGTCATCATCGGCGGCGGCATCGCCGGGATCAACTGCGTCGAGGGCATCCGCAGCCTGGACGCGGAGGGGGAGATCACCCTGATCTCCGCCGAGGCGGAGTCCAACTATGGCCGTCCCCTGATCTCCTACTACCTGGAGGGCAGGACAGATCGGGCCCACATGAGCTACCGGGGCGGGGACTTTTACGACCGCAACCGGGTTGCCGCCCTCCACGGCGTGAGCGCCGAAAAAATCGATCCGACAGCCCAAACCGTCACCCTCTCCGACGGGCGGGTGCTGCCCTATGACGCCCTCTGTGTCGCCGCCGGGTCCCGGCCCTTTGTGCCCCCCTTCCCGGGGCTGGACACGGTGGAGACGAAGTTCAGCTTCATGACCCTGGCCGACGCCCGGGGGCTGGAGGCGGCGGTGACCCCGGAGAGCCGGGTGCTCATCGTGGGGGCGGGCCTGATCGGCCTCAAGTGTGCGGAGGGCCTGCGGAATCGGGCCAAGAGCATCACCGTCTGCGACCTGGCCCCCTATGTGCTCTCCAGCATTCTGCAGCCCGACAGCGCCGCCATCGTGGAGCGCCACCTGGCGCGCAGCGGCATCGAGCTGCTGCTGGGGGACAGCGCCGCCCGGTTTGAGGGCAACGTGGCCACCATGAACAGCGGAAAACGGGTGGAGTTTGACGTGCTGGTGCTGGCCATCGGCGTGCGGCCCAACACCGCCCTGATCTCCGACGCGGGGGGCGCCGTTAACCGGGGGATCATCATCAACGATCGTATGGCAACCACCATTCCCGACATCTATGCCGCCGGGGACTGCGTGGAGTCCCCGGACAGCGTCACCGGGGAGACCGGTCTCATCGCCATTCTCCCCAACGCCGCCCGGCAGGGCCGCGTCGCCGGGATCAATATGGCCGGGGGCGGCGAGGTGTTTGCGCAGGGGATGCGCCTGAACTCCATCGGCTTCTTCGGCCTGCATCTGATGACCGCCGGGAGCTATGACTGCGAGGTGTATGAGGAGGTTGACGACACCGGCTGCAAAAAGCTCTTTGTGAAGGAGGGCCGCCTGAGCGGCTTCATCATCCTGGGGGATGTGTCCCGGGTGGGCATCTACACCGCTCTGATCCGGGAAAAGCGGCCCCTGGAGGAGATCGACTTCGACCTGGTGCGAAAAAATCCGTCTCTGCTGCCCTTTGGGGCAAGTTATCGTGCGCAAAAACTGGGAGGTGTGGTATAATGAAGGAAATTGACGCCAACCAGGTGAACTACCTGGAGCTGGGCCAGACCATCCGGTCGCTGGGGGGCGAGGTGGCGGTGCGCAACTGCCTGGGCCACCGCTTCATCGGCGCGGGGCTGAGGGACATGACGCTTCAGCTCTACGGCATCCCCGGCAACGCCCTGGGGGCCTACCTGGACGGAGCGAAAATCGTGGTGCACGGCAACGCCCAGGACGCGGTGGGGGACACCATGAACGCGGGCAGAATCGTGATCCACGGCGACATCGGGGACACCGCGGGCTATGCCATGCGGGGCGGCGAGATCTTTGTCCGGGGGGACGCGGGCTACCGCGCCGGCATCCACATGAAGGAGTATCAGGAGCACATCCCCGTCATGATCATCGGCGGCCGGGCGGGCAGCTTCCTGGGGGAGTATCAGGCCGGAGGCATCCTGGTGGTGCTGGGGCTGCACGACGGCGGGGAGGAGAAAAGACCCATCGTCAGCAACTATCCCTGCACCGGGATGCACGGCGGCAGGCTCTTCCTGCGCTCCGCCTGCGAGGACATTCTGTTCCCCGACCAGGTGACGCCCCGCCCCGCCACGGCGGAGGATCTGGCGGTTCTCGCGCCCTACCTGCGCAGCTACGCCCGGGAGTTTGGGCTGGACTTTGACGCCCTGATGGACGCCCCCTACACCGTCGTCACCCCCGGCAGCAAAAACCCCTATCAACAGATGTACGTGGCAAACTGAGCGCGGAAAACAGCGGGTTTGCGGATTTTCAACATCTCCGGCAAGCGGAGAAGGAGGCAGAACACCATGAAGATGACCCGGGAAGAAGTGCTGCAATATGTGCAGGAGGAGGACGTGAAGTTTATCCGGCTGGCCTTCTGCGACGTCTACGGGCGGCAGAAGAATGTGGCGGTGATGCCCGCCGAGCTGCGCCGCGCCCTGGAGGATGGCGTCGTCATCGACGGCTCCGCCATTCCGGGCTTCTCCGACCGGGTGCACTCCGATCTGATTCTGCGCCCCGACCCCACCACCCTGACGGAGATGCCCTGGCGGCCCCAGCACGGTCGGGTGGTGCACCTGTTCTGCGACGTGGAGAACCCCGATGGCACGCCCTTCCCGGCGGACACGCGCCATGTGCTGCGCCAGGCCGTCCACGCCGCGGCGGAGCAGGGGATCATCTTTGATCTCGGCTCAGAGATCGAGTTCTATCTCTTCCGCCTGGACGAGGACGGCCAGCCCACAAAAATCCCCCACGACACCGCCGGATATATGGACATCGCCCCGGAGGATCGGGGGGAGAACGTGCGACGGGAGATCTGCCTGACCCTGGAGCGCATGGGCATTCAGCCCGAGAGCTCCCACCACGAGTGCGGCCCCGGCCAGAACGAGATCGACTTCCGCTATGCCGAGGCGCTGGCGGCGGCGGACAACGCGGTGCTGTTCCAGGCGGTGGTCAAGACCATCGCCGCCCAGAACGGCCTCTGGGCCGACTTCTCCCCCCGCCCCCTGGAGGAGCACGAGGGCAACGGCATGCACATCAACCTCTCCGCCCGCAGCGCCGACGGCACCGACGTGCTGCCCTGGCTGATCGGGGGCATTCTGGACAAGGTGCCGGAGATGACCCTCTTCCTCAACCCCAGCGAGCGCTCCTACGCCCGCCTGGGCCGGGACAAGGCTGCGGGCTATGCCGCCTGGGGGCGCGAGAACCGCTCCCAGCTCATCCGGGTTCCGGCCGGGCCCGCCGCCCACCGGCGGCTGGAGCTGCGCTCCCCCGATCCCCAGGCCAACCCTTATCTGGCCTTCGCCCTGACCATCTACGCCGGACTTTACGGCATCCGGGCGCGCCTGCCGCTGCCGGAGGAGGCCCGGTTTGACAGCTTTACCGCCCCGTCCGAGCAGCTGGCCCCCTACCGCAGGCTGCCCGCCACCCGGGCGGAGGCGGCGCGTCTGGCGGGCCAGAGCGAGTTTGTCCGCGCCCATCTGCCCCAGGCGCTGATCGACGCCTATTGCGGGCGCTGACGCCCCGCAATCCACAGGAAAGGAGGGAGCGGGCCATGACCTTTCGGGAGCAGACTTACAGCGTGCTGCTGGTATCGTCGGCGGAGAAGCTGAACGACTCCATCCTGGCGCTGCTCCCCGGGACGGACTATTACCCGGTCACGGTGGTTCGGAGCGATTCCGCCGCCCGCCGCCGGCTGCTGGAGCAGGAGTTCGATCTAGTGATCGTCAACGCGCCGCTGCCGGATGAGTTTGGCGCCCGGCTGGCGATGGACGCCTGCCAGGACACCCAGTCCGGCGTGCTGCTGCTGGTGAAGCGGGAGATCTATGACGAGGTGTACGACCAGGCGCTGCTCTCCGGGGTGGTGGTGCTGGCCAAGCCCACCTCCGCCCAGCTGGTGGGACAGAGCCTGCGGGCCCTGTGCGCCATCCGGGAGCGGCTGCGCCGCCGGGAGGAGAGGACCGCCACGCTGGAGGAGAAGGTGACCCAGCTGCGGCTGGTCAACCGGGCCAAGTGGCTGCTCATCGAGCGGGAGGGGCTGACCGAGCCGGAGGCCCACCGGCAGATCGAGAAGACCGCCATGGACCGCCGCCTGCCCAAGGATCAGATCGCCCGGGAGATCATCGGGCGGTACGCGGCGTCGGCGTCGGAACAATCATAAACGGCATGTCTCTTCTGGATGAGAGACATGCCGTTTTGCGTAATGGGTAAAGCGATGCAGTGGGATGTTAGATCACAAATCCTCCGTTGGGGGCGAGCACCTGGCCGGTGAGGTAGCTTGCGTTCTCCGAACAGAGGAAGCGGATGCAGCGGGCCACCTCGTCGGCGGTGCCGATGCGGCCCATGGGGGCCTCCTCCGCCAGGGCGGAGAGATCCTCGGCGGTGAGATGTGCGTTCATGTCCGTGGCGATGACGCCGGGGCGACGCAGTTGACCCGGATGCCGGAGGGGGCGACCTCCTTGGCCAGCGCCTTGGTGAAGGCGATGACCGCCCCCTTGGCCGCGGAGTAGGCCACCTCGCAGCTGCCCCCCACCTGGCCCCACATGGAGCTGAGGGTGACGATGCTGCCCCGCTGCTGCCGGATGAAGTGGGGCAGGGCGGCGCGGACGGTGTAGAACATCCCGTCCACATTGGTGGAGAAGACGGCGCGCCACGCCTCGTCGGTGACGTGGGTCAGCACGTCCTGGGGCAGGGCGACCCCGGCGTTGCACACCAGCGCGTCCGGCTCCCCCAGCTCCTGCACCGCCGCCTCCACAAAGGCGGCGGCCTGGTTCGGGTCGGAGACGTCAGCCCGGTAGGCCAGGGCGCTGACGCCCCGCTGCCGCATGGCGGAATAGAGCTCCTGGGCCTGGGTCTCCTGCTCCCGATAGCAGAAGGCCACGTCCCAGCCCCGGCGGGCAAAGCTCCAGGCGGTGGCGGCGCCGATGCCCCGGCTGCCCCCGGTCAGAATCAGGGTGCTCAAATCCAATCCTTCCTTTCCCCTCGGCGGTCGGATTTGCGCCGCCGTGTGTTCTCTTTGGTAAAATTTATTCTAGCATGGAAACGGCGTCGAAACAAGACAGCTTAGCATCAACCTTTAAGAATGCACAAAAAATATGGAAATTTGACGGGTTTCATTTGTGAAAAAATGAAACTATCTCTTGTATTATCTCCATATCTGATATATAATATCACTAATCATGGATGGAAATAGCAAGTTTTGCTTGTACTATTCGCCCACGAGCAACCTATCTTGATATAAGGAGAGAAACGATTATGAGTTATTCCGTGCAAAACATCCGCAACGTCGCCCTGCTGGGGCATGGCGGCAATGGTAAGACGACCCTGGTGGAGAGCCTGCTGTATATGAACGGCCAGCTGGACCGCCAGGGCCGAACCACGGACGGAAACACGGTCTGTGATTACGACGCCGAGGAGATCAAGCGCCAGATCTCCATCTCCACCGCCGTCGCCCCCGTTGAGTACAACGGCTGCAAGGTCAACCTGCTGGACACCCCGGGCAACTATGACTTCTCCGGCGAGGTGCAGGAGGCCCTGCGCGTGGCGGAGCTGGGCATCATCGTCTGCGACGCCAAGAGCGGCCTGAGCGTCGGCACCGAGCGGGCGTGGAAGCTGCTGAACAAGGCCAATATGCCCCGGTTCATCTATATCTCCAAGATCGACGAGGACAACGGCGACTTCAACGGCGCCTTTGCCACCCTGCGGGAGCACTTTGGCCGCGCCATCGCCCCCCTCATCATCCCCATCTGGGACGACAAAAAGCACGTCACCGGCATTGTGGACGTGGTGAACAAGCGGGCCTACACCATTGAGAACGGCAAGCGGGTGGAGATCCCCATCCCCGAGGATAAGGTCAGCGTCATTGAGGAGCAGTATGATGCCCTGATGGAGTCCGTCGCCGAGACCAGCGAGGAGTTCATGGACAAGTTCTTCAGCGGCGAGAGCTTCACCTATGCCGAGGTCATCCAGGGCCTGCGCATCGGCGTCAAGGACGGCAGCCTGGTTCCCGTGTTCTGCGGCAGCGCCCTCACCGGCCTGGGCACCATGGCCCTGCTGACCGGCATCGTCGATCTGGCCCCGTCCCCCATGGACGCCCCCGCCGAGGTCGCCGCCGACGAGGATGGCGAGCCGGTGGAGTTCGCCGTCGCCCCCGGTGCCCTGCCCGCCGCCCTGGTCGTCAAGACCATCTCCGACCAGTATGGCAAGTACTCCTTTGTCAAGGTGCTCTCCGGCGTCCTCACCTCCGACCTCTCCCTGGTGGATACCACCACGGGCAGCACCGAGAAGCTGGGCCGTCTGTACACCATGCGGGGCAAGAAGGCAACTGAGGTCAAGGAGCTGGGCTGCGGCGACATCGGCGCCATCGCCAAAATGGACAAGGTCAAGACCGGCGATACCCTGGTGGACGGCCGCAATGTGGTCAAATTCGCCGGGATCGACTTCGCCGAGCCCAACTTTGCCAAGGCCATCGCCCCCAAGACCCGGGGCCAGGAGGAGAAGGTCGCCGCCGGCCTTGCCCGCCTGAACGAGGAGGATCCCTCCTTCACCGTCACCAACAACGCCGAGACCCATCAGATGGTCATCACCGGCGCGGGCGATATTCAGATCGATGTTCTGGTCTCCAAGCTCAAGAGCCGCTTCGGCGTGGACGCCCTCCTGGAGGAGCCCCGGGTGGCCTATCGGGAGAAGATCCGCAAGACCGTCTCCAAGCAGGGCCGCCACAAGAAGCAGACCGGCGGCAGCGGCCAGTTCGGTGACGTGTGGATCCGCTTCGAGCCCTGCGACAGCGAGGAGATGGTCTTCGACGAGGAGGTCTTTGGCGGCAGCGTGCCCAAGAACTTCTTCCCCGCGGTGGAGAAGGGCCTGCGCGAGGCCTGCATCCACGGCGTGCTGGCCGGCTATCCCGTGGTGAACCTGAAGGCCGTTCTGTATGATGGCTCCTATCACCCCGTGGATTCCTCCGAAATCGCCTTTAAGACGGCGGCGCAGCTGGCCTACAAGGCCGCCCTGCCCGAGGCCAACCCCGTCATGCTGGAGCCGGTGGGCACCCTGAAGGTCACCGTGCCCGACAGCTACATGGGCGACATCATCGGCGACCTGAACAAGCGCCGCGGCCGCGTCATGGGTATGGAGCCCAACGAGGACGGCGACCAGGTGATCGAGGCCGAGGTGCCGATGGCCGAGATGACCAACTATGCCATCGAGCTGCGGGCCATGACCCAGAGCCGGGGCACCTTCACCTTCCAGTTCGTCCGCTATGAGGATTGTCCCCCCGCCGCCCAGGCCAAGGCCATCGAGCAGGCCAAGGCGCTGGCGGAATAACTCCAAACCGTTCTGTGTCCCCGGATGCGATGCGTCCGGGGACTTTTTTATCAGAACTTCATTTGACAATCCGCGCCATCGTTTTATAATATAGGTTGTATCATTCTTTCAAATAGGAGGGATCGCCATGGAAGAGAACATTCGCCCGCGGAAACGAACCTATGTCATCGTCATCTCCGCTGTGGTGGTGGTGCTCCTCGCCCTCTTGGCCTTTTTGTACTGCGTGATGTCCTGGCGTCAGGCGGATCGGTTCCCGGAGCAGACCTATATCAACTCTATCGACGTCAGCGGCATGACCGTGGGCCGGGCCAAGCGGGAGCTGGCCCGCTCGGTGGAGCAATATGAGCTGACCATCCGCGAGCGGGACGGCAAGACCGAGACCATCACCGGGGAGGAGATCGGCCTGGCCTATGTGGACAACGGGGACGTGGACGACCTCTTCGCCCAATATAACCCCTATCGCTGGTTTTTGGACAACCGCCACACCGACGAGCTGGTTGCCGCGGCGGACACCGGCTTTGACCAGGAGATGGCCCGCGCCGCGGTGGAGGGCCTGACCTGCTTCACCAACTATGTCCCCGCCCAGGACGCCTTCATCTCGGAGGTGGACGACGGCTATGCGGTGACGCCGGAGGTGCAGGGCACCGAGCTCCAGCCGGAGCGCGCCCAGTCCGCGATTCTGGACGCCATCCGCGCCGGGGCCGCCGAGGTCGACCTGGAGGCGGAGGGGCTGTACGTCGTGCCGGAGATCCGCGCCGACGATCCGGCGCTGAACGCCAAGGTGGACGCGCTGAACGACCTGCTCCGGGCGGACATCACCTTTGACTTTGGGGACGACCGGGTGGTGCGGGTGAATGCCCGGGCCATCAAGGGCCTGATCGTGGAGAACGAGGCGGGGGAGATGGAGCTGAGCCTGGAGAAGGTGACCGACCTGGTGCGCACCAAGATGGCCTACCGCATCGACACCTTCGGCCTGACCCACACCGTCACCACCCACAACGGCACCACCATCAACCTCAAGGGGGGCGACTACGGCTGGTGCATCGCCCGCAACAGCACGGCCCAGAAGCTCTATGACGCGATTCTGGAGGGCTACCAGGGGGAGATGGAGGCCGAATACCAATATAAGGGCAAGCACATGGGCGTGGACGATATCGGCGGCACCTATGTGGAGGTCAGCATCGATCAGCAGATGATGTGGCTCTACAAGGACTATCAGGAGGTGCTGGCCACCCCGGTGGTCACGGGCAATATCTCCCTGGACCGGGCCACCCCCTATGGCAGCGTCTGGGCCATCGACGGCAAGCAGAAGGACGCGGTGCTGGGCTCGCTGGACACGGTGGGCTACGAGGCCCCGGTCAACTACTGGATGCCCTTCAACGGCAACGTGGGCATTCACGACGCGGACAAGTGGCGCAGCGCCTACGGCGGCGACATCTACCTCACCAACGGCAGCCGGGGCTGCGTCAACACCCCCCTGGCGGCCTGCGAGGTGGTGTTCAACACGGTGGAGCGGGGCACCGCCGTGGTGGTCTACAACCTGAGCGACCCGGAGACCGACGTGGTCAGCCTGCCCGGGGAGTTTGCCCCGCCCCCCGACCCCGACGACTGGGACTGGGATGACTGAGCTGCGGGAGGAGCGCATCGGCGCGCTGACGCTGCTCCAGGATCCCGCCGAGTTCAAGCTGACCCGGGACGCGCTGGATCTGGCGCGGTTCGCCACGGTGCGCCGCTTTGACTGGGTCTGCGACCTGGGCTGCGGCCAGGGCAATCTGCTGATCCCGCTGGCGGAGCGGGCGGAGGGGCTGACCCTGGACGGGGTGGAGCTCCGGGCCGGGGCCGCGGCCCTGTGCCGGGAGAATCTGCGCCGGAACGGCCTTTCCGGCACCATTGTCACCGGGGACCTGACGGCGCGGCACGCGTCCCTTGGGCCGGGACAATACGATCTGGTGGTGGCCAACCCGCCCTATTTTGCGGCCTCATCCGGGGCGGTTGCCCCGGACGAGGCCAGGGGGATGGCCCGCACCGAGGGGAACTACACCCTGGAGGCCGCCTGCGCCGCCGCGAAGCTGCTGCTGCACACCGGAGGGCGGTTCGCCCTGTGCATCCGCCCGGAGCGGCTGGCCGAGCTGATGGAGGAAATGCGCCGCCACGGGCTGGAGCCGAAGCGCCTCCAGCTGCGGCAGCCCCGGTCGGAGCGGTGCGCCAACCTGGCGCTGGTGGAGGGTGTGCGGCAGGGGAGACCGGGTCTGACGGTGCTGCCCGTCCTGCTCACGCAGCAGCCGGGGACAGAGGACGAAGGACAGGGAGGATGAGCCATGGCAGGAACGCTTTATCTGGTGCCCACCCCCATCGGCAACCTGGGGGATCTGAGCCAGCGCATCATTGACATCTTATCGGAGGCGGACTTCATCGCCGCCGAGGACACCCGGGTCTCGCTGAAGCTGCTGAACCACCTGGGGCTGAAAAAGCCGCTGGTCAGCTATTACCGCCACAACACCGAGACCAGCGGTCCGCAGATTCTGGCCCGGCTGCTCTCTGGGGAGAGCTGTGCCCTGGTCACGGACGCCGGGACGCCCGCCATCAGCGACCCCGGGGAGGAGCTGGTGGCCCAATGCGCCGAGGCGGGGGTGACGGTGTGCGCCATTCCCGGGCCCTGCGCCCTGGTGACCGCCCTGGCGGTCTCCGGCCTGCCCACGGGCCGATTTACCTTCGAGGGCTTTCTGGCGATGAACCGCAAAAACCGGGCCGCCCACCTGGAGTCCCTGCGCGGGGAGCGGCGCACCATGATCTTCTACGAGGCGCCCCACAAGCTGTGCGCCACCCTGGACGACCTGGTGCACTATTTCGGCCCGGAGCGGCGCATCTCCCTGTGCCGGGAGCTGTCCAAGCTCCACGAGCAGGTGCTGCGCATGACCCTGGGGGAGGCGGCGGACTACTACCGCCAGCAGCCGCCCAAGGGGGAGTTTGTGCTGGTGGTGGAGGGAGCGCCGGAGCCGGAGCCGGAGGAGATCTCCTGGGAGGACGCGGTGGAGCGGGTGCTCCGGCTGCGCGCCGACGGCCTGGCCATGAAGGCCGCCGCCCGGCAGGTGTCGGAGGAGACGGGGCTGAGCAAAAACGAGCTCTATGCCCGGGCGACCAAGTCCGGCGGGTGACGCAAAATGGAAAAAAATAAAACGCCGATGGGGCCGGTCACGACCCTGTCGGCGTTATTTTTGTGATTTTGTCCATTCGCGGAGCGCTCAACCGTTGGATTTTGCACCCAGCTCCTTCAGACACTTGGGGCAGATGTTCTTGCCCTTGAAATCAACGACGTTCTTTGCCTCGCCGCAGAAAATGCAGGAAGGCTGATACTTCTTCAGCACAATGGAAGAGCCGTCGACATAGATCTCAACAGCGTCCTTTTCTGCAATGTCCATGGTGCGGCGCAGCTCGATGGGTAAGACGATACGGCCAAGCTCATCAACTCTGCGGACGATACCGGTCGATTTCAGTTTCATTCTGTGATCCTCCTCCGTCCCTTCCGGGTCTTTTTATATTCGTGTTTTTTCTGTCACTTATGACATATCTCAACAATTATAGATTATAACAAAGCGGGGTTTCTTGTCAACCCAATTTAAAGAAAAAATAATTTCTTTCTGCGACAAATTTTTTGAAATTCTAAAGCCGACCCTCCGTGCATAGGGTGAAAGGGCAACTGGGAGGAGCTGGATACATGGCGATGACGGTTTTTTGGTGTGTTATGGCAGCGGCATCGGTGATCTGCGGCCTGGTCACGGGGCAGATGGCCCAGGTCAGCGCGGCGGTGGCGGAGGGGGCGCAGAGCGGCGTCACCCTGTGCCTCAGCATGGCGGGGATGCTGTGCCTCTGGAACGGCGTGCTGGAGGTGCTCCGCCGCAGCGGACTGGTGGATGGCCTGCGCGCGCTGCTGCTGCCCGTCCTGCGGCGGCTCTATGTGGACTTCCAGACGGATCGGGCGGTGCTGAACGCGGTCAGCGCCAATGTGGCCGCCAATCTGCTGGGGCTGGGCAATGCGGCGACGCCCTTCGGCATCCAGGCCGCCCAGGGGATGGCACGGCGCTACGGCGGCACGGCGGGGGCGGGATTGTGCCTGCTGGTGGTGTGCAACACCGCCTCCATCCAGCTGCTGCCCACCACGGTGGCGGCCCTGCGCAGCGGTGCGGGCTGCGCCACGCCCCTGGACATTCTCCCGGCGGTCTGGCTGACCTCGGCAGCGTCGTTGACGGCGGGGATTCTGGCGGCCAGGCTGCTGGAGCGGGTCTGGCCATGAGCGATCTGCTGGTGCCGCTGCTGCTGGGCGGCGCGGCTATCTTCGCGGCGGCGCGGCGGGTGGATGTCTTTGACGCGCTGTGCACCGGCGCGTCGGAGGGCCTGAGCCTGCTGCGCAAAATCTGTCCCAATCTGATCGCGCTGCTGACGGCGGTATCCATGCTCCGGGCCTCCGGGGCCCTCGATCTGCTGGCCCGGGCGCTGGCCCCGGCCCTGGGGTGGCTGGGGCTTCCGCCGGAGCTGCTGCCCCTGATGCTGATCCGCCCCTTCAGCGGCAGCGGAGCCCTGGGGGTGGGGGCGGAGCTGATCGCCGCCTATGGCCCGGACTCCTACCTGGGCCGGACTGCGGCGGTGATGCTGGGCAGCACGGAGACCACCTTCTACACCGTGGCCGTCTACTTTGGCGCGGTGGGGGTGAAGCGCAGCCGCTATGCCATCCCCGCCGCGCTGTGCGCGGACATGACGGGCTTTCTGGTCTCTGCCTGGAGCGTGAAGCTGCTGTTTCGGGGGTGAAATCCAAACCGCGGTTGACTTTTTCCCCTGGGGGACTACAATAAAAGGAGCGTATGACCGGGGGAGGGCTTGGCATGGCGGTGCTGGAGGAAGATCTGATCTACGAGATCCTGTCGGTGGTGGAGGAGATCCCGGCGGGACGGGTGGCGAGCTATGGACAGATTGCCCGGCTGATCGGCCGGGAGAAAAACGCCCGGCTGGTGGGCAAGGTGCTCAGCCAGGCGGAATACTATGGCAGCTATCCCTGCCACCGGGTGGTGAACCACGCGGGACGGCTGGCCCCGAATTGGCCGGAGCAGGCCCTTTTGCTGGCCAAGGAGGGCGTCGCGCTCAAGGAGGACGGAAGGGTGGACATGCGGC
>JAFVAS010000059.1 GCA_017480395.1 Oscillospiraceae bacterium
AATGCGGCGCGGAGCTGGAGGTGGTGGAGTGGCCCCTGGATGTGCTGCGCGCCAACCCCCGGGTGACGGAGGATGAGTCGCTGCTGCTGATCGACCAGTCAAACCCCATCCCGGAGGGGGCGCGGTTTGACATCGGGGCATACCGGGACACCGGGGTGGAGATGAACACCTGCGTCATGGAGCCCTATGCCTCCCTGGCCGCCGAGGTGGAGACCCGGTTCGGCCACAAGCTGTACATCCGCAGCGCCTACCGCACCGCCGAGGAGCAGGAGGAGCAGGTGGAGGCCGATGAGCGCGTCGCCGCCGCCGTGGGGGAGAGCGAGGACCAGGCGGGCCTTGCCCTGGACGTCTACGTCGCCGGATACGCCGGAGAGGGCTTTTTGAAGTCCGAGGCTGGACGTTATGTTAACAAAAACTGCTGGCGTGACGGCTTTATCATCCGCTATCCCTACTACGGGGTGCGGGAGACGGGAATCGGCTATGAGCCCTGGCATCTGCGGTATGTGGGAAAGCCCCATGCGGAGATCATCGAGGGGAACACCCTGACGCTGGAGGGGTATTTCGACTGGTACACCCCGGGGGAGTGGTATCAGTACGGGGAATATTATGTCTCCCACCAGGGCGGCGGGGATACCCTGACCGTCCCGGCCCGTTTTGAGGCGCTGACCCTCTCCCCGGACAATCAGGGCGGCTGGTGGCTGACCGTCCGGGCGGAGGAATCCGACTGAATCTTTGCCCTAGGGCCCTCCCGGCGGGAGGGCCTTTTGCCGTTTTTTATCAAAAAAATGCAATCTACTCTTGTGATTCCGGCGGGGGAGGGCGTATAATAGACCCAGATAAATCGTGCGAGGAGGAACCCGCTATGTCGAGCGAAAAGAAAAAATCCCCCAAACCTCTGCATCTGGAGAAGAGCAGCATCCATCGGGAGCTGCTGCTGGTCGCCGTGCTGTGCATCGCCCTGGGCCTGTTTATGGTCATCGATCCCGGCGCCTCCGGGGAGCTGCTGTGCCGTATCATCGGTGTGGGCATGGTGATCTGGGGCGTGCTGCGGGCCATCATCTATTTCGTCCAGTCCCGGGCGGTGGTGCTGGGCTCCTTCTCCCTGGTGCAGGGGGCGCTGCTGATCGGCTTCGGCATCACCTTCCTGGCCCGGCCGGAGCTGCTGGCCGCCTTCCTGGTGCTGGGGCTGGGGGTGCTGCTGGCCGTCGGCGCGGTGCTCAAGCTGCAGTACGCCCTGGAGCTGCACCACCTCCGGGCGTCGAGCTGGTGGGTGGAGCTGCTGGGGACGCTTTTGATGGCCATTCTGGCTGTCGTCAGCTTTGTCAACCCCTTCAAGGCCGGGAACGCCCTGATGATCTTTTTGGGCATCGCCTTCCTCCTGGACGGCGTGTGGGATCTGATCTCCGTGATCGCGCTGATGGTGCTCTCCCGCCGCGTCGCCAAGGCGGTGGAGGAGCTGGAGCCGGAGCCGCCCCGCCCGCCCTATGACCCGGAGTTCCACGACGACGTGATGGATTAAGGAGGCACCTATGGACCATCTCTTCACCAACGCCCACATTCTGGCCTGGCTGCAATACTTCTCCGACAACACGGAGGTGGATCTGGAGCGGGTCAAGATTCTGGACATCACCCGCAAGAACAAGAATCTGATCCCCATGGTGGAGTCCCACCGCACGGTGCTGGTCTTCACCGAGGCGGGCCATCCGGACATCTTCTACCGGATGTTCAACGCCGGGCTGGGGGAGTGCACCGTGGTCTATAACGAGGGCAGCGAGCCTGTCGGCCCCATCCAGCGCAGCAAGGTGCACGACATGCTGGACCGGGGGATCAACGCCTCCGCCGGAATGCTGATCCTCAACCCGGAGGCCCGGAGCACCTTCAAATTCGGCATGGACAACCAGGCCTTCGCCACCGGCTCCGTCCGCTATGTGGGCTCCGAGATCCGGGCGGTCATCCTGAGTAAGATGCGCATCGATGAGCGCAAGAACCTCTGCGTCATCTCCGGGGAGTCCATCGCCGTGGAGGCCGCCATGATGTGCGGAGAGGGCACCGTCGTCGCGGTGGAGTACAGCTCCCGGGACCGCAAGACCCTGGAGGACAACGTGGCCCAGTTCGGACTGAACAACGTGGCCATCGTGGACCATGTGGACGAGAAGACCATGGCCGACCTGCCTGTCCCCGATGTGGTCATGCTGGTGGCCTCCGCCAGCATGGAGCAGGAGCTGCGCTGTCTGCTGGATCGCAACCCCGATCTGGAGATCGTCATCTACACCCTGGACTTCGAGGTGGCCGCCAAGCTGCCGGGCCTGCTGCGCTCCCTGGGCATCGCTGATGTGGAGGTCATCCAGGTCACGGTCTCCAAGCTCAGCGGCAAAAACACCTTCGACACCCAGCCTGCGCCGTGGCTGATCTCCGGCAAGGCGGGGGAGTAAGGGATAAAAATTATGTCAACTGACCCGGCGCAGCCGTTCCGGCGGCTGTGCCGGTGCGCGTTCAAGGAGGAGCGATGAACAACAAACACATACGCGCCGACCTGATCCTGATCGGGGGGCTGGTGCTGGTGGGGGTGGTGCTGGCCGCCGTCCTGCTGTTGCGCAGCCACG
>JAFVAS010000060.1 GCA_017480395.1 Oscillospiraceae bacterium
ACATGAAACAAAAGAGCCAAACGAGTGGGAAAGGCCCCTTTGTCGCCCTGGCCCTGACGCTGGCAGCGCTGCTGATTCTCGGCGGCGGCGCCTATCGGGTGCTGTCCCAGCGGTTTGCCCCCGAGGATACGCCCCTTCCGGCGCAGTCGCCGCCCGCCGCTTCGGCGGAACGCGCCGATGTGGAGGCGGAACCCGAAATCGAGGCGGAATCGGAGCCCGTGGAGGAGGATGCGCACACCGTATGGGCCCAGGACTTCACCGTGTTGGACGGCGAGGACAACCCGGTGCGGCTGGTGGATCAGCTGGAGAATGGCCCGGTCATCGTCAACTTCTGGGCCACCTGGTGCCCGCCCTGCCGCGCGGAGCTGCCCCATTTCGACGCCGCCTGGCAGGAGTACGGGGATCGCATCACCTTTATGATGGTGGATCTCTGTGACGGCTACCAGGAGACCCGGGAGACGGCGGCGGATTTCCTCACCGAGAACGGCTATTCCTTCCCGGTCTACTATGACGTGACAGGGGAGACGGTCTCCGCCTACGGCCTGTCCGCCATCCCGGTGACGGTGGCCATCAGCGGGGAGGGAGAGGTGCTGCGGATGCAGGTGGGCTCCATGACGGAGTCGGCCCTCCAGGACATGATTGCGCTGCTGCTGGATTGATCAATATACCCTCCTTCGGCCCTGTGCCGGAGGAGGGTATATTACTTTTAAGTTATGAAAACATGAATATTAACAATTAGATTTGGGGTGAAAACTTCGATATAATATAGTCCAAACAACAGGTTTTTGAAATCAACAAATAAAGGCATGAAACGGAATGAGGAGTGATCAATATGCCGCTGAAATACGCAAATCTGCTGGAGCCCATCGAGATCAACGGCGTGCTGCTGCGCAACCGCCTGATCTGCACCGCCTCCAACCCCCACTTTATCCAGGCCACCGAGAAGTGGCCCACCGAGGCCCTGATCAGCCACTACGCCAACAAGGCGAAGAACGGCGCCGCCATCGTCACCGTCAAGGGCAACAACCCGGTCAAGACCTCTGACCCCCACTCCCTGTCCCTGGATATCACCGTGGGGCAGCACCAGCACATGTTCGCCCAGTGTGCCGACATGGTGCATTACTACGGGGCCAAGGCCTTCTATCTGGTGCTGCCGGACATGAACATCGTCAAGGGGTATGACGCCTCCGACGGCGTGCTGTCCGAGTTCGTGGCGGGGGACGGCTCCAAGGCGGAGCTGGGCAAGGCCGCCCCGAAGGAGCTGCTCTACAAAATGGTGGAAAAATACGCCGAGGAGGCCAAGCTGGCCAAATCCCTGGGCTTTGACGGCTGCTTCATGCACATGGCCTACCGCCTGATGTTCCCCGGCCGGTTCCTCTCCCCGCTGTCCAACAAGCGCACCGATGAGTTCGGCGGCAGCGTCGAGAACCGGGCCCGCTTCCCCCTGATGATCTGCGAGGCCATCAAGAAGGCCTGCGGCAGGGATTTCCTGGTGGAGATCTCCATCTCCGGCCGGGAGGACGACCTCTTTGAGGGGGGCCTGACCGTGGAGGATCAGATCGAGTTTGCCAAGCTGTGCCCGGGCAAGGTGGACATCCTCCAGATCCGGGGCGGCTCCATCGACCCCTCCCAGCCCACCTATCTCGACCTGCGGGAGATCCCCAACCTGGAGGCGGCGGCGGCCATCCGCAAGGGCATCCGGGAGGCCGGCATCGACAACGTCTTTGTGGACATCGTGGGCGGATGCCAGGATCTGGACCGCTGCGAGGAGATTGTCCGCAGCGGCCAGGCCGACTTCATCGGCGCGGCCCGCTCCTACATCGCCGATCCCGACTGGGGCAACAAGGCCTACGAGGGCCGTGGCGAGGACGTGGTGCCCTGCCTGCGCTGCAACAAGTGTCATGTGGCTGGGCCGGGCAACTGGAACACCGTCTGTTCCGTCAACCCGGAGTGGGGTCTGGAGCACAAGATCGAGCGGCTGCGCCAGGACCCCGTGCGGCAGAAGAGGATCGCCGTGGTCGGCGGCGGCCCCACCGGCATGGAGGCGGCGCTGCTGGCCGCCAAGCGGGGCCACGACGTCACCCTGTATGAGAAGACCGATCGGCTGGGCGGCCTGATCAACACCACCCGGGGGGTGGACATCAAGTGGACGCTGGTCCGATTCGGTGACTACATGGCCCGCCAGATCGAAAAGTCCGACGTGACGGTCTATCTGAACACCGAGGCCACCCCGGAGCTGCTGAAGCGGGAGAACTATGACGAGGTCATCGTTGCCATCGGTGCCGAGCCCGCCTATCCCCCCATCCCCGGCGTCCACGGCGCCAACGTCACCCCCGCCATCGAGACGGTGTCCAAGGAGCCGGAGATGAGCCATGAGGTGGTGGTCGTCGGCGGCGGCGAGATCGGCGTGGAGATGGGCCTGCACCTGGCCAAGCACGGCCACGAGGTCACCCTGCTGGAGATGGGCCCCATCCTGTCCCCGGAGAGCGTGCCGGTGCACTTCCGCTCCATCTTTGAGAAGGCCTTCAATAACCAGAGCGGCTTCACCTATCATCTGAATGCCCGGGTCACCGCCATCACCGGGGAGGGCGTCTCCTACATCGACGCCGAGGGCAAGGAGCAGTTTATCGCCGCGGGGAGCGTGGTGCTGGCCGCCGGCATGAAGGCCAAGCACACCGAGGCCGCCGCCTTCTGCGACGGAAACGTCCGGGTGCACATCATCGGCGACTGCAACAAGGTGGGCTGTGTCCAGACCGGCCTGCGCGCCGCCTATGCCGTGGGCAACAATATCTGAGCGGTACTCCGGCTTTGTGGATAGAGAGAAGGAGATGAAACCGAACATGAAACATGAGTCGCCCGCCTATATCAAGGTGGACAACATCTTCCAGCGTATCACGAAATGGCTGGTCTATGTGGGGGCCGCGGTGCTGATTTTCGTCATGCTGGTTGCCTTTGTGGATGTCATCATCGCAAAGATTTTCGGCAGCAGCATCAAGTTTGCCACCGAGATTATCACCTACTGCGACGTACCCCTGGCCTTCCTGGGCATGGGCTATACGCTGCTCATCGGGCAGATGACCAGCGTGGACATCCTGTTCGGCCGGTTCAGCGCCGGTGTCCAGAGGATCCTGAATATGATCTATGACGTGGTAGGCATTGGCTTCTGCGTGTTTTTGGGGAAGCTGTCGGCGGACAACATGCTGAATTACATCGCCAACAACACCCTGAGCAACCCCAAGGGAGGCTTTCCTGTCTGGCCCTTCGCCCTGGTGGAGACCGTCAGCTGGTTTGCCCTGGCGCTGGCCTTCCTCTTCTGCTGCCTGCGCTATATCCTTGCGCCCAGCAAGCTGCTGGGCGTGACGGAGAAGCAGGCGAAGATCGAAGAGGTCGAGCACATGATTGAGGGAATGGAGGGGAAGGACAAATGACAAACGCAGCGCTCATCGGAATCCTCGCCTTCGCGGTCATGATCGTCCTGATCTTCCTGAAGGTTCCTGTTTTCCTTGCCATGCTGATGACCTCCGTCGGAGGCATGCTCCTGATCGTCAAGCCCACCATGCTTCTGACCCAGTTTACCCAGGGGCCCTTCTCCACGGCGGCCTCCTATACCTATGCGCTGTTGCCGCTATTCGCCTTTATGGGCGTGTTATTGGATCGAACAGGCATCGCGGAGGGAACCTTCACCGCCACCCAGGCGTGGCTGGGCAACTTCCGGGGCGGTATGCTGAGCACCGTCATTGTGGCCAACACCATCTTCGGCGCCTGCTCCGGCAACCCCACCGCCGGCTGCGTCGTGTTCAGCCGGATGGCCATGCCAAGTCTGGACAAGACCGGCTATGACCGCTCCAATGCCCTGGCCTGCATCGCCACCTCCGCCTCCCTCTCCTCGCTGATTCCGCCGTCCTCCTGCATCCTGCTGTGCTGCATGCTGACGGATCTGTCCATCACCCGGGGCCTGATGAGCGGCCTGGGCGGCGGCATCGTGCTGACCGTCCTGCTGCTGATCTGTGTGCAGATCACCGCCCACACCACCAACAAGATCCCCAAGGCGGAGAAGGTCAAGGTCAGCTGGAAGGAGCGGCTGCTCTCCCTGCGGCTGCTGATCCCCATCGTGGTGCTCTTCTGC
>JAFVAS010000061.1 GCA_017480395.1 Oscillospiraceae bacterium
CGACGCGGGCAAGACCACCCGGGTCTACGAGGAGCCCAGCCACCCCGCCTTTCTGAAGGGCATCTCCCGGAACACCGCCCTGGGCGTGGCGGACGTGCTGGCAAATCAGAGGGTACACGCCACCTTCGTCTGCCCCGGCCTGTGCTTTGACGCCGATGGAGCGGCGACGGGGGACTATCTGACGGACACCGATATGGTGGTCGTATGCAACGAGGACGGCGGCAGCTACACCACCTATGGCGACCTGGCGGCGGCCATGGTGGATTTTGGGGAGCAGGGCCGGTTTGACCGCGCCTTCGTCACCGTCCTCAGCCGCCACGGCGTACCCAACTGGTGAGGGGTGCCGGAGCGATGATGGACTATCGGGCAAAGCCCTTTTACCTGAACGACGCCCAGATCGCCTGGGTGGAGGACACCCTGGCGGGCATGACCACGGAGGAGAAGATCGGCCAGATCTTCTGCATCACCGACGTCACCACCGACCCGGAGGCCCTGCGCGCCCTGGTGGAGACCTATCACCCCGGGGGATTCATGTACCGGGCGGGGGAGGCCTCCGCGATCCAGGAGGCCTACCGCACCATGCAGCGCGCCTCCAGGGTGCCCATGCTCCTGCCCTGCAACCTGGAGTCCGGCGGCAACGGCCTGACCACCGACGGCACCTTTTTCGGCAAGGAGATGGAGATCGCCGCCACCGGCGAGACGGAGCAGGCCTACCGCTTTGGCCTGGTCTGCGGCCGGGAGGGGGGCAGCGTGGGCTGCAACTGGACCTTCTCCCCCATTGTGGACATCGACTACAACTGGCGCAACCCCATCACCAACGTGCGCACCTTCGGCTCCGACCCGGACACCGTGATCGACATGTCCAGGGCCTTCCTGCGGGGGATCCGGGATTCCGGGGCCAATATGGCGGCGTGCATCAAGCACTTCCCCGGCGACGGGGTGGACGAGCGGGATCAGCACCTGCTCTCCTCCGTCAACAGCCTGTCCTGCGAGGCGTGGGAGGCCACCTATGGCCGGGTCTACCGGGAGCTGATCGAGGCCGGGGCCCAGACCGTCATGGTGGGCCACATCCTCCAGCCGGAGATGACCCGCAAATTCTGCCCCGGCATCCGGGACGAGGACATTCTGCCCGGCTCCACCAACAAATATCTGATGACCGACCTGCTGCGCGGGGCGCTGGGCTTCAACGGCCTGATCTCCACCGACGCCACCCCCATGGTGGGCTTCACCGGGTTCCTGACCCGGGAGGAGGCCATCTGCACCGCCCTGATGGCCGGGGCGGACGTCATCCTCTTCTGCAAGAGCATGGAGGAGGATTTCGCGTCGGTTCGCCGGGGCCTGGACAGCGGCAGGGTCACGATGGAGCGGCTCAATGAGGCGGTGGCAAGGCAGCTGGCCCTGAAGGCCAGCCTGGGCCTGCCCGAACGGCAGGCGGCGGGAACCCTGATCCCCGGGCCGGAGGCGCTGGCCAACATCGGCACCGAAGAGCATACCGCCTGGGCCAGAGCATGCGCCGACAAGGCCATCACCCTGGTCAAGGACAACCAGCATCTGCTGCCCATCGCTCCGGAGCGGACCAGGCGCGTCCGGCTGACGGTGCTGGGGGAGAACCAGAGCGGCACCTTCGGCGACAACGGTGCCATCGGCGCGCTGTTAAAGGCGGAGCTGGAGCGGGCCGGATTTGAAGTCTCCATGTACGACTACGCCACCATGGAGCACGGCGAGATCTTTACCGCCGGGGTGGCGGAGATGCGGGCGAAATTTGACCTGAGCATCGTGGCGGCCAACGTCCCCACCGGCTCCAACAACACCACCCGCCGGGTGGACTGGATCACCCTGATGGCCGCCGACGAGCCCTGGTACACCCGGGAGATCCCCACCCTGTTTCTCAGCTTCTGCAACCCCTATCACATGGTGGACGTGCCCTTCATCTCCACCTTTGTCAACTGCTACTCCTCCAACCGCTTCTGCGTGGAGGCGGCGGTGGAGAAGCTGACGGGCAAGAGCGCCTTCCGGGGCGTCAGCCCGGTGGACCCCTGGTGCGGCGGCATCTGGGGCGCAAAATTCATGTAAGCGAGGGATCGAGATGACGAAATGTAAGATCACCGTACTGAAAAAGACCCTGATGGAGGATCTGGCCCGGGAGTATGTGGCCGATCCCAACTACGGCCCCTGTCCCGCCCTGGAGGAGGGCCAGACCTTTGTGACCACCGGAATCTTCGGCAACGACATCCCGGAGGGCTTCTGCCACATGGCGTGGCAGGCCCTGGTCATGCCCGTCAACGTGCTCATCGGCGGGGGAAAGGTGCTGGGCTTTGACGATGTGCACATCGCCTGCTGTACCGACGGCCTGCGCCCGGTCATCTTCCGGCTGGAGCGCATCGAGGAGGATTGACAATGAAGCTGGAACAGGTCAACATCCGCGACCCCTTTATCCTGCCCTACAACGGCATGTACTATCTCTACGGCACCCGGAGCGCCACCTGCTGGGGCAAGGCGGAGGGCTTTGACTGCTACCGCAGCCCGGACCTGGAGGAGTGGGAGGGGCCCATTGAGATCTTCCGCCGGCCCGAGGGCTTTGTCATGGGCGAGAACTAC
>JAFVAS010000062.1 GCA_017480395.1 Oscillospiraceae bacterium
ACCGGCGACTGCGTGATCGTGGCGGACGACCTGCTGCACATCGTAGATTTCAAATACGGTGTGGGGGTGCTGGTTGAGGCCACAGACAACAGCCAGCTCAAGTGCTACGCCCTGGGTGCCCTGGACACCTTCGGAGACCTTTACACCATCAGGCGTGTGAAGCTCTCCATCTACCAGCCCCGGCGCGATCACGTGGACACCTTTGAACTGACCTCCGAGGAACTCCTGCGCTGGGCCGATGAGGTCCTTGCCCCGACTGCAAAGCTGGCCTATGAGGGCGAGGGTGAGTTCCAGGCCGGTGACCACTGCCAGTTCTGCAAGGTGAAGGCCACCTGCCGGGAGCGGGCCGCCTACAGCATGGCGCTGGCGCGGTACGACTTTGCCGAGGCCCCTACCTTGGACCCGGAGGAGATTGCGGAAATCCTGCCGCAGATCGATACCCTGGTCTCCTGGGCGGAGGACATCAAAGCCTATGCGCTGCAGCAGGCCCTATCCGGGCAGCATTATCCCGGCTTCAAACTGGTGGAGGGCCGGTCCGTCCGTAAGTACGCCGATGAAACCGCTGTGGCGGCGGTCGTACTGAATGCCGGGTACGACCCCTATGAGAAGAAGCTGCTGGGCATCACAGCCATGACCCGTCAGCTGGGCAAAAAGCAGTTTGATGAACTGCTGGGCGGGCTGGTCGTGAAGCCCACCGGCAAACCGGTGCTTGCCCCGGACACTGACAAGCGTCCCGAATTCAACAACGCAAAATCTGATTTTATGGAGGAATAACATCATGCGAAAGAACAATCCCACTAAGGTCGTGACCGGCAAAAAGACCGTGTTCTCCTACCTGCACGTCATCGAGCCCAAGGCCCCTATGGGCGGCGGCACCCCGAAGTATTCCGTTTCCCTGATCATCCCCAAGTCCGACACTGTCACCGTCGCCAAGATCAAGTCGGCGATTCAGGCGGCCTATGAGGAGGGCCAGTCCAAGCTCAAGGGCAACAGCAAGACCGTCCCCGACCTGGAGGACCTGAAGATTCCGCTGCGGGACGGCGACAAAGAGCGTAAGGGCGATGAAGCCTACAAGAACGCCTACTTTGTGAACGCCAATTCCACCACCAAGCCGGGGATCGTGGATGCCGACTGCGAGGACATCATCGACAACTCCGAGATCTATTCCGGTATCATTGGCAGGGCCTCGATCAACTTCAACGCCTACAACAGCAACGGTAATCGCGGCATCGCCTGCGGTTTGAACCACTTGCAGAAGCTGGCCGATGGCACCCCGCTGGGTGGCCGCACCCGTGCCCAGGATGACTTCGCTGACCTCGACGATGACGAGGACGGCAACGACGATTTCCTGTCCTGACGGCATAACCGACTACGGGCAGCAGGCACACAACCTGCTGCCCCTTTTCATAAGGATGGTGCAATATGAAGATTGAAACGCTCAGTATTGATATAGAGAGCCGGAGCAGCGTGGACATCGGCAAGGCCGGTGCATACAAATATGCCGAGTCCCCGGACTTTGACATCCTTCTTTTCGGTGTCTCTGTGAACGGCGGCCCGGTGGTCGTATATGACCTGGCCTGTGGTGACACAGTGCCTGAGGAGATCATCGCCGCGCTGCCGGATGATGCCGTCACAAAGTGGGCCTACAACGCCGCCTTTGAGCGGATCTGCCTGTCCGTCTGGCTGCGGAGGTATTATCCTCACTATTTCCGTACCTACAGCATTGAGGGAGACCCGGCCCAGAACTATTTGGACCCGGCAGCATGGCGCTGCACGATGGTGTGGGGAGCATACAACGGCCTGCCGTTGTCCCTGGAGAAGATCGGGGCTGTGCTTGGCTTTGAGCAGCAGAAGCTGAAGGAGGGCAAGGACCTCATCCGATACTTCTGTACCCCCAGCCGGACCGAGGGCCGGGAGTGGAATCTTCCGGAGCACGCGCCAGAGAAGTGGGCGCTGTTCAAGAAATACAATCAACGGGACGTTGAGGTGGAGATGCAGATACAACAGCGGCTGCGGAACTATCCGGTGCCGGATTTTGTCTGGGATGAGTACCACCTGGACCAGGAGATCAACGACCGTGGCATTATGATCGATCAGACGATGGTCTCCCAGGCCATCCGCATCGACGAACTCTCCAAGGCCAGCCTCACTGCCCAGATGCAAAAAAAGACCGGGCTGGGGAATCCCAACTCGGTCGTGCAGCTCAAATCGTATCTGTCTGAGAACGGACTTGAGGCGGAGAGCCTCGGCAAAAAGGACGTGGCAGAGATGATGAAAACAGCCCCGGAGGAACTGGCGGAGGTCCTGGGCCTCAGGCTCCAGCTGGCAAAGAGCAGCGTGAAGAAGTACCAGGCCATGCAGAACGCCGTCTGCGCCGATGGCCGCTGCCACGGGATGTTCCAGTTCTACGGTGCAAACAGGAGCGGGCGTTGGGCGGGCAGGCTCATCCAACTGCAGAACCTATATCGGAACGCCATGCCGGATCTGGAACAGGCGCGGGATCTCGTCCGGCTGGGCGACTACGACACCCTGTCCATCCTATATGACTCCGTGCCGGAGGTGTTGGCTGAACTGGTGCGGACGGCGTTCATCCACGCGCCGGGATACAAGTTTATCGTCAGCGACTTCAGTGCCATCGAAGCACGGGTCCTATCACACCTGGCAGGAGAGAAGTGGCGTGACGAGGTGTTTCGGACCGGTGGCGACATCTACTGCGCCTCCGCCAGTCAAATGTTCCACGTCCCTGTGGAGAAGCATGGCGTCAATGGCCACCTCCGGCAGAAGGGCAAGATCGCGGAACTGGCCCTCGGCTACGGCGGCAGCGTCGGCGCTTTGAAGGCCATGGGTGCTTTGGAGATGGGCCTGGCCGAGGAGGAACTCCAACCGCTGGTCACCATGTGGCGGCAGTCTAATCCCCATATCGTGGAGTACTGGTGGCAGGTGGATGCAGCGGTCAAAACCGCCGTGAAGCAGCGGACCACCACGCAGGTTGGAAACATCGCTTTCACCTTCAGGAGCGGGATGCTGTTCATCACGCTGCCCTCTGGCCGAAATCTGGCCTACGTGAAGCCCAGGATCGGAGAAAACAAGTTCGGTGGTGAGTCCGTCACCTATATGGGTATTGACGCCAAGAAGAAGTGGTCCCGGATAGAAAGTTACGGACCGAAGTTTGTGGAGAATATCGTCCAGGCCGTCAGTCGGGACATCCTGGCCTACGCCATGCAGACCCTGTCCTACTGCCGAATCGTTGGGCACATCCACGACGAACTGATTATCGAGTGCAGTGAGGGAGTCTCCCTGGTTGCGATCTGTGAACAGATGGGCCGGACGCCTCCGTGGATTCCGGGTTTGCGACTTCGGGCGGACGGGTACGAGTGCCAGTTCTATAAGAAGGACTGAGAAAGGGCAGCGCCGGTCGATTGGCGCTGCCCACAACTCATTTAGTAAAAGGCTTGAATGTACGTTTTAACTCGTTCCAGTATGGAGGATAGTCGTTGCTGCCATAGTAGTTTCTGACACGGCGGCCAGTCAGCCGGATTTCAAGTTCCCATTGTTCTCCGTCCAGAATATCAGGGTCCACATACTGCTTTTTCCACTCGTGGACATAGAGCTTACAGAACAGGCGATCCAGCAGCTTGGCCCATTCCTTCTCGGTCAGTTCCCGGCGCACCGGCATGGCCTCACGCTGGAAACTTGGCGTATAATCCGAGATGATGCCGCTGGTGGTCTTTTTGATCAGGACCTCCTCATAGCCCCCGAAGTATCCACCGTCATTGAAACGAATGGCGGTTACGATCTCACGGTAGTCCTCGGCCCCGCGCCTGCTGATAAGCGTCGGCGGCGTTCCGACATCCTTGCCACAGCCGAAGCAATGGTACTGCGGATCAACCTCCGAAACCTTGCATCCACCGAGATACAGCTCCTGATTATCGAGTTGCCGCTCCAGTTCTTCATCGAAGGCAGGCATTCCGTAAAGGATTGGAGCGACCTCCCGGCTTCCGCACTTCGGACACTTCTTCATGGTCATCATATAAACTCGTATTCATCCACGGGGAGGGATTCGCCCAAGACGGAGATCACGCCTTCGACTATCCCTGACGTGCTATCGATCCCGTCATAGGGGACCGCCTTGACGATGATGTCTTGCTTCTGGTATCGCTTCTTCCCGCGCATGAAAGAAACGTAATCGGATGCTGTCTTCTGATCCGCGAAGTCAGCAATAAAGCGGTACTTTGACGAATCCCGGAAGTCGCCTGCGGCTGCCACAAAAACTCGATAGAGTGTCATGCTTATTAACCACTCCTTTGTTTAGCTCTTAATGATTATCCAAATCTTTCAGTGATTTTCCGTTTTCATCTTTCCAGAGCGCGTTACCACTTAGGGATGCGCCACCGACAAATCCTGCTGCAGCAGAGGGGCTTGGAAACAGCAGATCGCTGGTTAAAACGCCGTCTGTATCAATCCGGTCTGCATATTTCTGGCGGTCTTTGATGGCCCGCTCCGGACAACTCTTTGTCACATTTGGATTAATAACGCTGCCGTGCAATACCACGAATCCATCACTCGTCCGCTTGCCCGTTGCCTTAGCTTTGCCGTAATCGAGGTGAAGGAGCGGCTCTGTATCCTCGGCATCTGTAACGGGCACAAGCGGCTCAAATACCCGGTGGCCAAGTGTCCCCATAACAATTGTGGCGTAGTCGATAAATTCTTCCAGCTCACTCACGGTCTCTTCAGTGGGATTACCTGGATTCGGATCATTTCCGTTTTTTACTATGTAGCGCCCCGCCTGCAATGCCATGTTGCAGAAGCGATTTTCAAGATAGCTGATCTCGGTGGGGCCATGCGAGTTGTTGGTCGTTGTGAACATGATGGCTTCCGTCCAATAATCAATGGAAGAATGCGGTTCCTGAATGCGAAGCAGCAACCCTTGACCGTTCTTTCGGATACCCGCCTGCCCGATGTAAACAACGGGATTATCATCTTTGTCTGTGCCAAACAGGAAATATACCCCGCTTTGCTTCAGAATGGCCATATCCTTACACTTGTCGAGAGCCGTTCTGGGGATTTTGTAAGCAATACCGGTCCAATTTGCGAGAGAGCATTTCACGCGTCCGCTGGGGACATCATCCATCAGAAAGAGCTTGATTGTCTTGCCTCTTGCCATCTCAATTTCCTCCTGTTGTATTATCAGCTACGAATAGCCCCGGTACATTATATCGGATATCTGCAGCCTCTGTCTCAACGCTTGTATTTCCACAGCTCAAAAGCGAGTCTCTCAGTTTCAGTTCGCCCGTACTCCCGTCTTTGATGACATAGTCATTTCGATGA
>JAFVAS010000063.1 GCA_017480395.1 Oscillospiraceae bacterium
CCGGGTGCACAGCTTGCGCACCACATGGAGGTTGTGGCTGATGAACAGGATGGCCATGCCGGTCTCCCGGTTCAGCTTTTTCAGCAGCTCCAGAATCTGCCCCTGGATGGTGACGTCCAGAGCGGTGGTGGGCTCGTCGGCCAGCAGCAGCTTGGGGCTGCTGATGATGGCGGCGGCGATCATGACCCGCTGGAGCATGCCGCCGGAGAGCTCGTGGGGATATTTTTTATAGACGTCCTCCGGGTCGGGGAGGTCGGCCTCCGCCAGGGCCTGGAGGGCCCGGGCCTTGCGCTCGGCCTTGGAGAGTCGGGTGTGGATGCGCAGACTCTCCTCCACCTGGGGGCCGATGCGCATGGTGGGGTTCATGCTGGTCATGGGCTCCTGAAAGACGACGGCGATGTCGTCCCCCTGGACGGCCAGAGTCTCCCGCTCCGGGCAGCTCAAGATCTCCTTTCCCTCCAGCAGGATCTCGCCGGTGACGTCGGCGGTGCCCCGCTGGAGCAGGCCGCTGATGCACATGGCGGTGACGGTCTTGCCGCAGCCGCTCTCGCCCACCAGGCCCAGAATCTCCCCCGGGGCGAGGGAGAAGGAGACGCCGCCCACGGCGAAGCGGTCAGGCGCGGCGGTGTGAAAATGGACGCGAAGATCGCGGACTTCAAGCAATGCGGACATGTGGGCCTCCTACGGTCAGGCGCGGCGGTTGGACTGCTGCAGGCCCTCGCTGAGCAGGCTGAAGCCCAGGATCAGCAGGGCGATGGTGACGCCGGTGCTGATGGCGTACCAGGGGGCGTTGCGCAGATAGGTCTGCGCGTCGTTCATCATGGAGCCCAGGCTGGCCTGGGGGGGCATGATGCCGATGCCCAGAAAGCTCATGCTGGCCTCGCTGAGGATGGCGTTGTTGAAGCCGATGGTGACGGCGGGCAGCAGCACCGGAATGGTGTTGGGCAGGATGTGGCGGAAGATGATCCGGGCGTCCCCGGCCCCCATCAGCCGGGCGGCCTGGATATAGTTCTGGGAGCGCACCCGGGCGAACTCGCTGCGCACGATGCGGGCGAAGCTGGGGATGAAGAGGATGCCCAGAGCCAGCACGATGTTGAAGGCCCCGCCGCCGATGATGCTGACGATGACCAGGGCCAGCAGGATGGCGGGGAAGGCGGTGATGGAGTCGCAGATCCGGGTGAGGATGGCGTCGGCCACGCCGCCGTAATAGCCGCACAGGGCGCCGATCAGCACCCCGAAGAAGCAGCCGATCAGCACCACGCAGATGGCGATGACAAAGGACGTGCCCGCCCCCTGGAGCACCCGGGAGAAGATGTCCCGCCCCACGTTGTCGGTGCCCAGCAGGTGGGCGGCGGAGGGGGGCTGCATCTTGGCGGAGGCGTCCACGGCGGTGGGGCTGTAGGGCGTCCAGAAGAAGCTGATGACCACCAGAAGGGTCATGACGGCGGAGATGGCGCCGCCGATATAGAAAAAGGAGCTGCGCCGGACCTTGGTTTGTTTGGCCTGTTTGTTCGGCGCGGACTGCTTGGTTGTGTTCGTTTTCATAGCAATGGCCCCCCTCAGCGCAGGCGGATGCGGGGATCGATGAGCTGATAGAGCACATCGGCCACAAAGTTGACGATGACGATCCAGGCGGCGAGGATGACGACGATGGCCTGAACCACCGGGAAGTCCCGGTTGTTGATGCTGGCCAGCAGCAGCCGGCCGATGCCGGGGATGCTGAAGACCCGCTCGATGACGATGCTGCCGGTCATGATCTCGGCCATGGAGACGGCCAGGAATGTGATGACCGGAATCAGGGCGTTGCGGAGCACATGGCGGTAGAGGGCGGCGCGGCGGGTGTTGCCCCGGGAGCGGGCGGTGCGGACATAGTCCTGGCCCATCTCGTTGAGGATGGAGCCGCGCAGCATCTTGACGGTCATGGCGATGCGGGGGATGGCGATGGAGAGCGCCGGGAAGAAGAGATAGCCCAGGCAGGCGCTCCAGCTGACGGTATAGGAGATGAAGTTGCCCGGCACGAAGAGCCGGAAGGTCAATCCGAAGAGGAAGCAGGCGAGGATGCCGATGAAGAAGGCGGGGATGCTCATGACCACCTGATCCAGGGCGGTGTAGAGCTTGTCCAGCACGGGATTTTTCACGCTGCCCGCCAGGACGCCCAGGGGCAGGGAGAGCACCACCGTGATGACGAAGGACAGCAGGGTGAGCAGGGCGGTGATGGGCAGCTTGTCGGAGAGCATGTCCCGCACCGGCATGTTATAGCTGTAACTGGTGCCCATGTCCCCGGTGAGGAAGGCGGTCAGCCAGTTCCAGTAGCGCAGGGGGAGGGGCTGATCCAGCCCCAGCCTGTGGCGCAGGGCGGCGATGGCCTCCGGCGTGGCCTGGGTGCCCAGCATCTTGGTGGTGGGGTCGCCGGGGATGATCTGAAACGCGAGGAAGGCGAGGAGAGAAACGATGAACAATGTAATAATGAGAGCAAGGAATTTTTTCGCGACATATTTCATACTCCTCGCCTCCTCTCTTTCAGATTTTTGTTGGGTTCAGGCGGGTGGGGGGCCCGGCACTCAGAAGTGCAGGGTGGACATGTCCATGACGTAGAGCGGATAGAACTCGTAGCCGGACAGCTCCGGGTTCATGACGATGAACTCGCCCAGATCCTCAATGTAGACGTTCGCGGCGGTCTCATTCAGGATCTCCAGGCAGCGCTTGAACAGCGCGGTCTGCTCTGCGTCATCGGTGGAGGCAACGGCGGCGGCGTAGGTGGAATCGTACTCCGGGTTGTCGTAGTTGATCATGTTGTTGGGGGCGTCGCTGTTCCACCGCTCCAGCAGGGCGCTGGCGGTGAGAATGCTGGCGTCGAAGCCAACGATGGTGGAGTCAAAATTCCGGTTGGAATAGGTCTCCTCCAGCCAGGTGCTCCAGTCCACTCGCTTGATCTTGGCGGTGATGCCCACGTCCTGCAGGTTCTCCACGATGGCCAGGGCCATGTCGCCGTAAGGATGCTCGTAGTTGCTGGGGATGGTGATGGAGAAGATGAACCCGTTCTCATACCCCGCATCGGCGAGCAGCTGTCTGGCCTGGTCGGGATCATAGGGATAGGCGTCGGCCAGGCTCTCGTCAAAATACTTGGAGAAGTTGGGGTACATGGAGGAGCCGATCCTGACGCCGTGGCCGGAGGTGGCCAGGGCGATCACGTTGTCAATGTCGATGGCGTAGCACAGGGCCTGGCGCACCTGCTCGTTGTCGAAGGGGGCAACGGAGTGGTTCAGGTACAGGGCCACCACCAGGTTCATGGTGGACTCCAGCACGGTGTAGTCGGTGGAGACGGTGCTGATCTGATCGGCGGTCAGGTGGGCCACCAGGTCGAGGGCGCCGCTGTTCAGCGCGGTGACCATGGAGTTGGACTCCTCATAGATCTTGTAAGTCACCTTGTCCAGATAGGCGGGGGTGCCGTAGTAGTCGGCGTTCTTCTCCAGAACGACGTTCTCCTGCACGCTGCGGGAGACGTACTTGAAGGGGCCGGTGCCCACGGGCTGGGAGGCCTGCTGGTCATAGTCCGCCGGGGTGATATACACGCTGGAGACGTTGGCCAGGAAGTCGCTGTTGGGGGTGGACAGGGTGATGACGATGTCATTGCCGTCGGCATGGATGTCGGTAATCGCAGAAAGCGCCGCGGCCACGGAGGATTGAACCGTGGTAGCGGCGCAGGTTTCGAAGGAATAGAGCACGTCGTCCACGGTGACGGTCTTGCCATTGTGGAAGACCACGCCGTCGCGGAGCGTGAAGGTGTAGGTCAACAGGTCGTCCGAAATCTGCACATCGGAGGCGACGGCGTTGACATACGCACCGTCAGAGTTGGGCTTGACCAGCCCTTCAAAGACGTTGAACATGACCTCTCTAGTTCCTGCTGCCGTCATCATATACGGGTCAAGACTATCATCCAGGTCCTGAGGAATGCCCACGGTGATCTCATTGGCGTGATCGGAGGTCGCTGCCGGGGCTGCCTCGGAAGAAGGGGTCGTTTCGTCGCTGGGGGTACCGACCTCGGATGTTGCCCCTTGGCCACAGCTGCCAAGTAGGCACACGAGCATCGTTGCCGCCAGGAAACCTGCAAGAATACGTTTTTTCACTGCTGATTCTCCTTCCGTCTGTGATGGCACAGACGTTACTACAAAATACTCGCTTCTCCCATTATTAAATTGTCGGGTGTATTGTATTCTATTTTGCGGAAAATTGCAAGCCCTTTCCCAAAATTCTTTTTCCGGGGGAAGAGAAAACGCGTCCCGCCAGATTTTGGCGGGACGCATGCGGTTGTTTTTTCGAGAATTCCTCACCCCTGCACCCGGATGGTGATGGAGATGCTCTTCTCGCCGTCGGAGACGGTCATGGTGGTTTTTCCGGCGGAGACGCCCTTGCAGGTGCCGCTGTCGCTGACGGTGGCGATGCTCTCGTCGGCGATGGACCAGCGGTAGTCCCCGGAGCCGCCGGAGGCGACGAAGGGAACGCTGTCCCCGACGTTGATGGTGAAGTCGGTGTCGGTGTTGCCGTAGCAGCTGACGGTCAGGCCGCTGGCCTGGACATCGTCGATGGACGCGCCGCGGCAGCGGACGATGCAGGAGGCGGTGACCTCCCCGGCGGTGGCGGTGACGGTGCAGGTGCCGCCGGCCACATAGGTGACGGAGCCGGTCTGATCCACGGTGGCGACGCTGCCGTCGCTGGAGCTCCAGACGATCTGCCCCTCCCAGTCGGCGGGGGAGACGGTGGCGGTGAGCTGCACGGTCTCACCCAGGGTGAGGGTCTCGTCGTCGGTGTTGAGGGTCAGGCTGTCCGGGGAGACGACGGCGGGTGCCTGAGGCTCGGGGATGGTGTCCTCCGGCTGGGTGACCACCTCGCTGGTGTCGGGGGTGGAGGCGGCGGGCGTCTTGTCCGTGGGCTCGGCCACCTGGCTGGCGCTGACAGAGGGAGCGGGAGCCGGGGCGGCGCGGCGCTTGTCGATGGCGCTCTTGGCCAGCACAATGACGATGACCACCGCCGCGAGGATCAGGATCACCGAGAGAATGATGCCGATGACGGAGAGGGGGCTGCGGGCGCCGCCGTAGCCGCCGCCCCGGGTGTTGGTGCGCACCCGCTTGTTGCCCCGGGTGGCGCTGCCGGAGTGGGAGCGCACCTTCTTGCCGTTGGGGGCGGTGTTGCAGAAGGGACAGGCTTTATAGGTGGCGGCGTAGTCCTGGCCGCAGTATGCGCAGTGGATCAGCTCGGGCTGGCTGTCGCTGTAATAATCATCCATAGGGTAGACCTCCATGCGTTTTGTTTCCATGTGTACTTATTTATCATACCCAATTTCTTGTCTTTCGTCAACATAAAATCGACAAATTCTCCGGCTGGGGGGTGCGGCAGCAAAAAGGCACCGCCCCGAAATGGGGGCGGTGCCGGAGTGAATCAGCCGATCCATGCGCCGGAGTCGGCGAAGGTGTAGGTGGTGGAGCCGATGGTCTGGGTGCCGGTGACCATTGCGCCGGATGCGCTCAGATAATACCAGGTGGAGCCCAGCTTGATCCATCCGGTCTGCATGGCCCCGGAAGCGTTCAGGTAGTACCAGGTGGAGCCCAGCTTGACCCATCCGGTCTGCATGGCTCCGGATGCGTTCAGGTAGTACCAGGTGGAGCCCAGCTTGATCCATCCGGTCTGCATCGCGCCGGAGGAATTCAGATAATACCAGGTGGAGCCCAGCTTGACCCATCCGGTCTGCATCGCGCCGGATGCGCTCAGGTAGTACCAGGCGGAGCCGCTCTTGACCCAGCCGGTCTGCATAACGCCGGAGGAATTCAGGTAATACCAGGTGGAGCCGCTCTTGAGCCAACCGGTGTGGGCGGTGCCGTTGGAATCGTAGTAATACCACGCGCCGTCTTCCTTGACCCAGCCGGAGTGGCCGGTGTTGGAGGCGGTGGTGGAGCCGCCGGAGAAGTGGACGATGCCCTCGAACTCCGCCCACTTGCCGTAATGGCTGGCGAACTGGGAGATGGTGCAGGAGATGACGCTCCCCTCGGGGTAGTAGACCCCGCCGAAGGTGCCGTTATAGCTCTCGTAATAATAGATCGTGCCGCCGACGATGCCGTGGATAAAGCAGGTGTGGCCGTACTTGGCCCCGGCCTCGCCGCTGCCCTTCTCAAAGCCGACCAGCACGTTATAGACGGTCTGGGTGCCGTTGTTGGTGAGCTTGTTCAGCGCCTCCAGGAGGGTGTAGTCCGCGGCGGAATAGGTCTCGATCGCATAACCCCCGGAGCTTTTCTCCATGTCCTCGTAGAAGTCGTACTCGTCCTTTCCGCTCAGGCCCACCACATAGGTGTTGATGCCGAGAATATAGAGGGTCTGGTTCACCAGTCCGGCGCAGTTGCCGTAAAAGGAGGTTCTGCCCGTCCGCTCCAGGGCGGTGGCGTAGGTGCTGGCCGCCTGACTTTTCAGCTCGTTCGCCGTGGCCGCGTCGGCGGCGTCAAAGGCCGTCTCGGCCCCGGGCAGCTCCAAGGTGACGGGTGTGTCCTCGTCAATGGCCCAGGCCGTCACGGGCGCAAGCCCGATCACCAGAGCCGCCGCCAGGACGAGGGCAAGCAGCGCTCTGGCCCAATGCTGTCGTTCGATCATCGCATGCTTCTCCTTTGCCGTATTCCGACACATTATAGCACCCTTTTTCTGAAAAGTAAATTGTGAAAAATCAATTCAGGCGAAATCTCTCTCATTTTTCCAGGCATCCAAAGACAAAAAGGGGAGCGCCGCCGAATGACAGCGCTCCCCGGAGGATGTGGGATGGGCTTGGTTATGCGATCCACTTTCCGCTGGAATCAAAGCGATAGGTCTTGCCGCCGATGGTCTGGGTGCCGGTGACCATCGCGCCGGAGCTGTTCAGGTAATACCAGGTATTCCCCTGCTTGATCCAGCCGGTCTGCATGGCCCCGGAAGCGTTCATGTAGTACCAGCTGCCGCCGACCTTGACCCAGCCCGTTGCCATTGCCCCGGAGTCGGTCAGGTAGTACCAGGTTGCGCCGCTCTTGACCCAGCCGGTCTGCATCGCGCCGGAGGAATTCATATAGTACCAGGAGGGGCCGACCTTGACCCACCCCGTCTGCATCGCGCCGGAGGCGCCGAGGTAGTACCAGGTGCTGCCGATCTTCTGCCAGCCGGTCAGCATGGCCCCGGAGGAATTCAGATAGTACCAGGTGCCGCCGACCTTAACCCAGCCCGTCTGCATCGCGCCGGAGGAATTCATGTAATACCAAGAACCACCAACTTTATTCCAACCGGTCAAAGCATTGCCGGTGGAATCATAGTAATACCAAACGTTGTTGACCTTCTGCCAGCCCTGCTTCAAGGAATTGACCTTCAACGTGTATTTTACGGAAGCGTAGTAGTCACGCTGAATCTTTATATAGTATTTTCCGCTTTCCAAATTAATTTTTTCGGACACGTTCTCTGTCAAATCATTTCCACGATACGATATTGTCTTCAGCGCTTCAAAATCAGAATCGTAAATCGTGGCTCTCCAATATGTCCAATCGCGATCCACATAATCATGCTTGAAGGAGAGAGTATAATAGCCGTTCTGGCTCACGGTAAACACATAGTAATCCACGTCACCCGAATTCATCAGGCTGCCGTTTTTCTCGGTGTTGATGGACAAGGAGTTTGCCGTGTAGAAGGAATCATTAAACTCGGTTTCCCAATTGCTGGCGCTTTTATAATTCACCTTTAGTGCATATTGGACCGACGAGTAATAATCTCTTGATACTTTCAGATAATAAGTTCCCTTCGCTACTCCGATCTGATCGGAGGTACTGGTGGCTCCTGTATTTCCAGCATAGCTATAATTCGCATATTCCTTCATGTCAGAATCGTAAATCGTGGCTCTCCAATATGTCCAATCGCGATCCACATAATCATGCTTGAAGGAGAGAGTATAATAGC
>JAFVAS010000064.1 GCA_017480395.1 Oscillospiraceae bacterium
GCCGCGACGGCCAAACTCCGCGCGCAGCAGACCGGCCCCTCCCAACTGACGTTGGGGGATGCCATCGACGAATATATCGAGGCGCAGCGCCCCGTCCTCAGCCCGTCCACAGTCGGAGGGTATCAGCGGATTAGGGCGCACCATTTCCCGGCGCTAATGCCGATCAAATTGTCCAAGATCGACCGAAAGATGCTGCAGGGGGCTGTGTCCCAGGAGGCAAAAAAATACGCCCCGAAGACCGTTAAAAACGCTTTTGGGCTGGTTACAAAGGTACTGCGCTGGAACGATGTGCCCGTGCCGGATGTGCAGCTCCCGGCCCCGCAGCGCAAACCAAAGCAATATATGCAGGTGGGGGAGCTGCCCCGCTTCATTGAAGCACTGCAAGGCGACAGCAGGGAAGTGCCGATCCTACTGGCCGTCTGGTGTGGGATGCGCCGATCTGAAATCATGGGGTTGTGCTGGGACGCGGTGGATCTGGATCGGGGGCTGCTGACGGTCATGCGCTCCCTAGTGCAGGACGGCGAAAACAACTGGGTACTGAAGGAGTCCCCGAAGACGTCGGCCTGCTACCGAACGATCCCGCTGCCAGAGTATATCGTGGAGCGGTTCAAACTGATCCCGTCGGGCTCCGGTGCGGAACGTGTGTGGACGTCCCGGGTCGGCTCTCTGACTGATCATGTGCATTCCGTGTGCAAAAGGGCGGGTGTGACAGACACTTCGTTGCACGGTCTGAGACATACATTCGGCGCAGCCATGCGCTACATGGGCGTGGATGACGGCACCGCAATGAAGCTGGGTGGATGGTCCAGCGCTGAGACATATAAGCGGACGTACAGCTATGTGTTCCGCGATGCAGAGGACGCCGCCATGGCCAAAATGTCGTCTCTTCTGACGGGCGGAAATAGCTGAAATTGCACACGAATTGCACACGAAGATTTTCGGAAGCATTGAAAATACAGCGGATTTGTCAAAAATGAGTGGGGTTCGAATCCCCGACGGGTCACCAAATCAAGAAATCCCGAGGTCTCAATGACTTCGGGATTTTTTCTGTAGTTCCAACGGTTTTGTGAGATTGTGTGCACACAAGCACGGGCCAAAATATGACGCGAAAAAACAAACGGCGGAAATAAAATTGCACACGAATTGCACACGGAAATATTGCCAGATAAAAGCAATCCCCCTCCAGCCAATACGGCCAGAGGGGGATCTTCGTTTCAGTTATTCGTTTTCTCCGAACAGCTCACACCCGCTCGGTGTATTTCAAGCTGATCCACCCGGCGCCGGATTTGAGGCGCCCCCAGAGGGTGCCGCCGTTGTTGTACGTCTCCACGATGGTGTAGACGTCGCCCCTGTACACCCGCGTGACAATCTTGCTGGTGGTGTTGTGATCTGCGCGGACGCGGAGCACATCGGTGGTGACGCGCACCAGGTAGGGGGACGTGGCGCTGCTCTGGGTCGCCGCGGTGGCCGCGACGCTCTGCCCGGTGATGCCCTTGACGATGGCTCTTGCCATCTTGTCCGGGTCGTAGAGCTTTACATCGTCGGCATCGTCCGCAAAGCAGCACTCCACGATCAGGGCGGGGGCCTTGGTGTACTTCAGGACATAGAGGTCCTTCCGGGTCTTCAGGCCCCGGTTGCGGAAGCCCAGGGCGGCGATGGCGGCGCAGATGTTGGTGGCAATGGTCTTGGTCTGGGTGTCGTAGACCAGCACCTCCACGCCGGTGGTCTTGCCGTTGCCGACCTTGTCGCTGGCCCCGGCGTTGAAGTGAATGCTCACGTCCAGATCCACCGTGTGGGCGTTGCACTTGGCGACGATCTTGTGGAGCACGTCATCCTGATTGGCCCCGTCGTCGCAGGTGCAGTCGTAGACGGTGTGGCCCAGCTGCCGGAGATACTGGATCACCAACTCCTTGACCTTCCGGTTTTCGGTGCTCTCCTTGATGAGGCCCACGACCCCGCAGGCCACCTTGCCGTCCGGGTTGTGCCCGGCGTGTACGTTAATTTTCATGCTTGTCCTCCTTGGGCTTGATGCCGAAAATACCGCTCAGGGTGCCGGGCAGCAGATCCGGGTTGATGACGCAGACGTTCTCCAGGCTGGAGCCGATCTCCATCAGCACGATGTAGCCGCAGATGGCCCCGCCCACGGGGATGCTGACCCCCAGATCGAGATAGCCCTGGGCAAAATCCACCAGGACACCCAGCACCATGACCAGCAGCAGGGCCACCTTGTGGAAGAGCCCCTGGCGCATGATGGTGGAGGAATAGGCTTTGGTGGCCAGGGCCTTGATGATGCCCGTGGCGAAGTCCAGGGCGATGAAGGCAAAGGCGATGGCGTAGATAATCATGAAATAATCCCCCCTTTACTTCCAGAATCCAACGGCCAGCCAATAGGTGTAGGACGCGGGGATGCTCTGCGACGCGGAATAGGTCTGCGAGGTGAAGCTCCCCGCCACGGTGTCATAGATGCGCTGGCTCACGCCCGCAGACGTTGCGCCGGACAGATACAGGCTCTGCAGCGCCACATACCGGGCATCCCGAAACGCCATCGGGAAGGCAATCGTGGTGTTGACATGCCCGCCGCTCGACATGGCGGCTACCTCCTCATATCCGCCCTGGATCAGAAGTCCGTTGGCAAACTTGACATACCACTTGTCGTAGGTGCCGCCGGTCTCAGCACCCACCCCCAGGGCGGCGACGATCTGAGCCAGGCTTGCCAGCCGGAAGGTGTCCCCGGTCTTGGCGTAGAGCTGGGCATCGGCGGCCAGCGCGGAGGCGGCGTCAATGTCGGTTACGTCTTTTACTTCATAGGCGTCCATATAATTCCTCCAATCTCGCAATGCGGTCTTCCTGCCGCTGAATCGCGGCCAGCTCCAGGGCGTGGAGGCTGTTGTAGTCCAGCATCAGCAGGTCATCCTCCTCCCGGCGCACCACCAGAATATCCTCCAAGGGTGTGCCCTGCACCTCCTGGGCGACAAAGCCCGCGCACTCCTTGCCGGAGGCCAAAAGCGTGTAGAGCCGGGGCGTCAGGGCCAAAAAGGCGTCGATCAGCTCCTCCGGCACGTCCCGGATGTCGGCCTTCAGGCGGCGGTCTGAACCCTGGGTCAGCGTCCCGGTGATGGACACATTGCCCGTCTCGCCCCACATGGCGATGTTGGGGCTGGAGCTGTTGTTGCGCATGACGAAGTAGTTGTACATCGTCCCATCCCCGTGGCGTCCAACCAGAAGTCCGGCGTAGGTCGTCCAGGCCGACCCGTTGTTGCGGTACAGCATCATTCCGCAGGGCCACACAGACACCCTGGGGAGGGCGGTGCCGCCGTCCTCATAGGCGTAAAACGCCCCATTGCGCACGACGTTTTTCAGGTCATGGGTCGTGTTGGGATAGCCGCCATCGGTGATGTTCCAGGTGTAGGAGCCATCCACCGCAAACCGGCCATCGTCCAGCGTGACCCCATCATTGTCCCATCTTCCAATCTCGTTGCCGTCCGCGTCCTGCACGATAAACTGCCCGTTCACGTTGTCCAGCCCTCCGGCATAGATGGTCTTGCCCCGGATGGTGTCCGCCTGGACGTAGTCCGCGAAGACCTGCCGGAAGCGGCCGATGTCCGCCGTGATCTGGTTGATGGCCCGGCCCACCTGGCCCACCTGGCCGCCCGCGCTGGGGCCGGTGCCGGAGGTGATGTTGGTCTGGCATCCGCCGTCCAGGGTCATGTTGAGGGCCATGCAGGCGGCTACAAAATCCCCCTCGGCGCTCTGGACGGTGAGCAGGTCGCCGGGCTCCAGCTGCAAGCCGCCGGGGAGGCGGTAGCTGCCCCCGTGGAAGGTCAGGCCGGACAGGGCGGAAAAGGCCGCGTCGGTGATCTCCTGGGTGGCCAGCTGGTTGGTGAAGGTCAGGGAGCCGTCCCCGGCGGAATAGGTCAGGGTCTGCTGCTCCGCGCCGTTCTCCACCGTCTTCTGCATCGCCAGGCCGGTGATGGTCAGGGGCGCGGTGTCCCCGGTGGCCCCGCCCGCGTAGGGGATCAGGCGGTAGCCGCTCCGGACGCTCAGCAGCGCGCCACCATCGGCCAACAGCGCGTCCTCATCGGAGAGCAGATACACATCGTGGTCAACCACGCTGTACCGCTTGACCGTCAGCTTCCCCGCCCGGGTGATGAGGCAGTTGCCGCCCATCGCCCCGGCCAGGGCCGCCGCAGCCTGGGCGCAGGTGGCGTTCTGGGGCAGGTCGGCGGTGCCGTTCAGCAGCCGAAGAAGGTCAAAGGGGCTGTCTGCCGGGATGTAATTCAGGCCCATCTGCCAGGCCAGATCGGCCCAGGCTTCGCCCACGGTGCAGGTGGTCTTGATGGGCGTATAGGTGTTGGCCCCGTGGGTGTA
>JAFVAS010000065.1 GCA_017480395.1 Oscillospiraceae bacterium
CCAACCTGAGCAAGGAGGACATCGACAAGGCCGTCAAGGAGGCGGAGCAGTACGCCGCCGAGGACGCCCAGCGCAAGGAGGACGCCGAGGCCCGCAACCAGGCCGAGCAGCTGGTCTACCAGTGCGACAAGGCCCTGGGCGAGCTGGGCGACAAGGTCACCGCCGACGAGAAGGGCCAGGTGGAGTCCGCCAAGGCCAAGCTGCAGGACGCCCTGAAGGGCACCGACACCGCCGCCATCAAGGCCGCCACCGAGGAGCTGACCAAGGTCTTCTACGACATCTCCGCCAAGGTCTATCAGCAGGCCGCGCCCCAGGACGGCCCCCAGGCCGGCCCCACCGACGCGGGCAGCACCGGCGGCAACGGCGGTCAGGATTACTATGACGCCGACTATCAGGTCGTCGATGACGACAAATAATCCCACGATCAGAATGGCCCCGTTCCATGGGGCCATTCTGTGCAGAAATACTCTCTCACAAGAAGGTGAGTTACATGGCTGAGGAAAAACGCGATTTCTACGAGGTGCTGGGCGTGGACCGCTCCGCCTCGGACGACGAGATCAAAAAGGCCTACCGCAAGCTGGCCAAGAAGTACCACCCCGACCTGAACCCGGGGGACGCCACGGCGGAGGCCAAATTCAAGGAGGCCAACGAGGCCTATGAGGTGCTCTCCGACCCGGAGAAGCGCCAGCGCTATGACCAGTACGGCCACGCGGGGGTCGATCCCAACTTCGGCGCCGGAGGCTTCGGCGGCGGCGCGGGCTTCGACTTCGGCGACATCAGCGACCTCTTCAACTTCTTCGGCGGCGCCTTTGGGGGCGGCACCCGCCAGCGCAACCCCAACGCCCCCATCCCCGGGGAGGATCTCCGCTCCCGGGTGGTGCTGAGCTTTGAGGAGGCCGCCTTCGGCTGCGAGAAGGAGGTCAGCGTCAACCGGGTGGAGTCCTGCCCCGACTGCCACGGCACCGGCTGCGAGGCGGGCACCACCGCCGAGATCTGCCCCGACTGCCACGGCTCCGGCTATGTCCAGGTGCAGCGGCGCACCATGCTGGGGGTCATGAGCTCCAGCCAGCCCTGCTCCAAGTGCGGCGGCAAGGGCAAGATCATCCACCAGCCCTGCAAGACCTGCCGGGGCCAGGGCGCGGTGCGCAAGGCCAAGCGGATCACCGTCAAGTTCCCCGCCGGCATCGACGCCGGGCAGGCCGTCTCCCTCCGGGGCCAGGGGCACGCGGGCCTGAACGGCGGCCCCGCCGGCAACCTGATCGTCAGCGTGGACGTGCGTCCCCACCCCTTCTTCCGCCGCGAGCGCAGCGACGTGCTGATGGATCGGGACGTCTCCTTTGTGGAGGCCGCCCTGGGCGCGGAGCTGGAGATCCCCACCATCGACGGCAAGGTGAAGTACAACCTCCCCGCCGGAACCCAGACGGACACCACCTTCCGCCTGCGGGGCCAGGGCATCCCCTACGTCAACGGCCGGGGCCGGGGCGACCAGTACGTCACCGTCCACGTCACCGTCCCCAAGGGGCTGTCCGACGTGCAGAAGGAGGCGCTGCGCCGCTTTGACAAGGCGATGAAGGGGGAACCCCTTGACACCAGCGACCCCCCTTTTGGAAAGGGCCGCGGGCTGTTTGAAAAGAAAAAGAAAAAATAACCCCAAAGGGGCCGGATTCCATTGGAATCCGGCCCCTCTTGTGCTATACTTGTCTCAATACCGCAAAAAGGAGCCACCCATGTATTACCCCGACTGCCACATGCACTCCGCCGTCTCCCCGGACAGCTCCGCCCCCCGCCACGTCATGGCCCAGGCCGCCCTGGAGGCGGGTCTGCGGGAGATCTGCTTCACCGACCACTTTGACCTCATCGACTTCGACGGCAACTACTCCCCCGACTACGACTGGACAAACGCCCGCCGGGAGCACCGGCGCGCCCTGGAGGCCTGGGGCGACCGAATCGCCATCCGCTACGGGGTGGAGGTGGGCAATGTCCCCACCGACTTCGCCGCCGCCGACCGGGGGCTGAGTGAGCCGGGTCTGGACTTTGTCCTCTGCTCCGTCCACAACCTGAGCCTGGCCTCCGACGGGGTGGACTTTTACGCCGTGAGCTACGACTCCCCCGCCCTGTGCTACGCCCACCTGGACGAGTATTTTGAGCTGATGCGCCAGAGCGTGGAGTGGGGCGGCTTCGACGTGTTGGCCCACATCCCCTACCCCCTGCGCTACATGCGGGAGCGGGACGGCCAGCGGGTGGGCCTGGCCCGCTATGAGGAGCTGCTGCGCCACATCCTGCGCCGGGCGGTGGAGACGGGCAAGGGCATCGAGGTGAACACCAAGGGCTGGAGCAACGCCACCCAGGCCGACTACATCTGGCTGGTGCAGACCTACCGCGCCCTGGGGGGCGAGATCGTCACCGTGGGCAGCGACGCCCACGAGCCGGAGACCGTGGGCCGCCGGATCCCCGAGACCTGCCGCCTGCTGCGGGAGCTGGGCCTGCAATACGTCGCCATCTACCGGGCTCGTCAGCCCCACTTTATTCCGCTGGAGGACTGAACCATGCGAGACATTTCCTTTGACGCCATTGCGGAGGCCGTCCGCGACCTCTGCATCGAGGCCAACTGCGCCCTGCCCGACGATCTGAAGTGCGCCATCTCCGCCGCCCGCTCGGCGGAGCGCTCCCCGGTGGGCCAGTCCATCCTGGGGGATCTGGTGGAGAACTTCACCTTCGCCGGGGAGCGTCGCCTCCCCATCTGCCAGGACACCGGCATGGCCGTGGTCTTTGTGGAGCTGGGCCAGGAGGTGCACATCACCGGAGGCCTGCTCCGGGACGCGGTCAACCTGGGGGTGGCCCGGGGCTACACCGAGGGGTTTCTGCGCAAGAGCGTGGTTCGGGACCCCATCCGCCGGGTCAACACCGACGACAACACGCCGGCGGTGCTCCACCTGAGCCTGGTGGAGGGGGATCAGCTCACCATCACCGTCGCCCCCAAGGGGTTTGGCAGCGAGAACATGACCTCCCTGCACATGCTCAAGCCCTCTGTCACCCAAGAGGTCATCGAGGACACCATCGTCCGGGCCGTCTCCGAGGCGGGCAGCAACCCCTGCCCCCCGGTGGTGGTGGGGGTCGGCCTGGGGGGCGACGCGGAGCTGGCCGCCATCCTGGCCAAGCGGGCCCTGCTCCGGCCGGTGGATGCGCACAACAGCGACCCCTTTTACGCCGAGATGGAGGCGCGCATCCTGGAGAAGATCAACCGCCTGGGCATCGGGCCCCAGGGCCTGGGGGGCACCACCACCGCCCTGGCCGTGGCCATCAACCCCTACCCGACCCACATCGCCGGGCTGCCCTGCTGCGTCAACCTGGGCTGCCATGTGACCCGGCACGCCAGCAAAACCCTGTGACGCAATATCTGTAAAGCGGAAGCGGTTGACAGATCTGTCCGCCGCTTCCGCGTTTTTTCACCCAATTTTCATTTGCCATTTGGGGCAAAATATAGTATCTTGTTTGGGAAGAACACCGCGAACTGAGCAAAGGAGTGTTGTCAATGTTTCTGGATGGATTTCTCTACGGCTCCGCCCTGGCCTTTGTCGGCCTGATCGTCGGCGGACGGGTGCTGCGGCAGCGGCGGCCCCGGCAGGCCCGGCTGTTCTCCTGGCTGAACATCCTGCTGTGCGCCACCTTCGCCGCCGGGCTGATCTGGGCGCTGCCCTTCTGCTTTGCCCCCGGCGTCCACTTCTGGGAGGCCCTGTTCACCAGCATCATCGGCGTGCTCCAGATGTTCAGCCTGGACGGCGACTTCGGCGCCCTGCGGGAGCTGGTCTGGTGCAGCTCCCCCGCCCTCACCGTGGCCTACCAGAGCTTTGGCGCCTTCCTCTACACCCTGGGGCCCGTCCTCACCGTCGGCTTTGTGCTCTCCCTGTTCCAGAACATCAGCACCTGGTTCCGCCTGAAGTGGAATTACTTCCGCAAGATCTATATCTTCTCCGCCCTGAACGAACAGTCCCTGGCCCTGGCCAAGAGCTGCCGGGATCACGAGCAGAGCAGGGGCAAAAAGTGTCTGATCGTCTTCGCCAACGTGCAGGAGGACCCCCCCCTCCAGGACGAGGCCGCCGCCCTGCGCCCCCTCGTCACCCGGCTGCAGCCAACCACCCACCCGGGCCCGAGCCCTTCCCCCGCCAGCGCGCGCCTCTGC
>JAFVAS010000066.1 GCA_017480395.1 Oscillospiraceae bacterium
CAGCAGGCCCTGAATCTTCAGGCCCTCGCTGACGATCTGCATGATGTTCATGCGGGGATCCAGGGAGGCAAAGGGATCCTGGGTCACCATCTGCAAATTCTTCCGCATCCGCTTCCAGGCGGTGGTGCTGATGTCCCGATAGTTGTTGCCCTCATAGAAGATGTCGCCGGAGGTGATCTTCACCACATTCAGCAGGCAGTTGCCGATGGTGGACTTGCCGGAGCCCGACTCCCCCACAATGCCCAGGGTCTGGCCCCGCTTGATGCCGAAGGAGACGCCATCCACTGCCTTGACCTCGCCGATCTTTTTCTTCAGCAGGCCCTTGGTGATGGGAAAATGCATCTTCAGGTCGTGGACATACATGATGTCGTCCGGTTTCAGCACATCTTTGAGGAAAATATCGGAGCCGTCCACCTTGGGGGCCCGTTCCTGTTGTTTGCTCATGCGCCGCACACCTCTTTTCTCTCTTCATCCAACTGATCCATATGGAAGCAGGCGCAGTGGTGGTTCTCCCCCACCGCCTGCAGCTCGGGCCGCCGGTTGCGGCACTCGTCGGTGGCGTATTTGCACCGGTTTGCGAAGGCGCAGCAGTTGGGCGGAATCCTGGACATATCGGGGGGCTCGCCCTCGATGGTGTGGAGGCCGTGACTTCTGGGCAGGTCCAGCCGGGGCACCGCCCGGATCAGGCCCAGGGTGTAGGGGTGGTGGGGATTGCCGAAGATCTCCCTCGTGGGGCCGTCCTCCACAATCTTGCCGCCGTACATGATCTTCACCGTGTCCGCATACCGGGCCACGACGCCCAGGTTGTGGGTGATGAAGATCAGCGCGGTGCCGTGGGTCTGGCGCAGCTTGTTCAGCTGCTCCAGCACCTGGGCCTGAACGGTGACGTCCAGCGCGGTGGTGGGCTCGTCGCAGATCAGGATATCCGGGTTGCAGGCCATGGCCATGGCGATCATGGAGCGCTGCTGCATGCCGCCGGAGAACTCAAAGGGGTATTGATTGACCCGCTGCTCCGGGTTGGGGATGCCGACCTCGTCCAGCAGCTCCACCGCCCGCTTCATGGCCTCGTCCTTCTTCATGTCCGTATGGGTGAGCAGGTTTTCGCAGATCTGGTCGCCCACGGTCATCACCGGGTTCAGGGCGGCGGAGGGCTCCTGGAAGATCATGCTGATCTGGGAGCCCCGAACCGCCTGGATCTCCGCGTCGTTCATCTCCAGCAGGTCGCGCCCATGGTAGAGGATCTTACCGCCCATGATGAGTCCCGGGGGATAGGGCACCAGCCGCAGAATGGACAGGGCGCTGACGCTCTTGCCGGAGCCGGACTCGCCGATGATGGCCATGCACTCGCCCTTGTGCAGCGTGTAGGACAGGTCGTCCACCGCCCGCAGCTCGCTGGTGCCGTTGTAAAAATAGGTTTTCAGATGCTGGACCTCAAGGATTTTTTCTTCCATAACACATCACTTCCATTTTCCTGTTTGCGCTCAGTTGTCAGCGTTTCAACCCAAATAGGCCTTTTCACGCATTTAATGAAGTCATTTTAGGCCGAAACCGCCGGGAAGTAAAATTGCGCTTTGGAATGCCCTCATGTTCATTTTGTCATGCATCCAATCCGATCCGGAGAATCATTCGTGAATTTTCCCGAAATGCGCAACAAAGGACGCCCTTGTTTTTCGGCCCGGAAATTGCTATAATACTTTAAACAGCCAAATTAAACAAAGTCCATTATAAAGTTGGCATCATCAGATTGCCAACAACGATTTAAAGAGGTGCCACATGGATTTGTATCAATTGGAGTGCTTTCAGGTGGTGGCCAGGATGCAGCACATCTCCAACGCCGCCGCGAAATTGCATCTGACCCAGCCCGCACTCAGCAAAATCATCTTCCGGGTGGAGGAATATGTGGGCTATCCACTCTTCGACCGGGTGAAGGGAAAAATCTATCTCAACGAGAGCGGCCAGATCTTCCTGTCTCATCTGGACACCATGTTCGCGGAGCTGAACAACGGTCTCGATCAGATTCGGGCCAACGCCCGGATCGCGGACAACAGCATCTATGTGGCCTCCTCCGCCGACAGCATCCTGGCCCAGTCCTCAGAGCGGTTTTTTGCCTCCCACCCGGATGTCAAGATCAAGTACCTGGTCTCCACGCCGGAGCAGATCCGGGAGGGGCTGCTGCAAAAGGGGCTGGACTTTGCCCTGACCACCATGCCGCCCGCCGGCTCGGGCATCGACTGGATCCCGGTGGGCGAGGAGGAGATCCTGCTCATCGCCGGGGACAAGAGCCCGCTCTACGGGGAGACCGAGGTCTCCTTCGCCCAGCTGAAGGATGTGGACATCATGTGCGAGTGCCTGGGGGGCGATCTCCGCAGCCACGTGGACCGCTGCTTTGCCGAGGCGAAGATTCGGCCCAAGATCATGCTGGAGAGCACCGCCGGGGCCTCCATGGGCTTCTCCATCGGCAACCACCGGGCGGTCAGCTTTATGCCCGCCCACCGGTTCATGCAGATCTATCAGATCCACCACAGCGGTCCCGTGGATGAAGCGGACGGCCTTTTCCCCCGTGTCATCCCCCGCGCCATCCGGCTGAAGGATCCCGTCTGCACCCAACAGGTGGGGCTGGCCAGCCGTACCGGCAGCCAGTTCGGCAAGGTGACCCAGGAATTTTACGACTATATCCTGAGCTCCTTCCGCAAAATGTACGCCGACGCCCAGGAGTTTGTCCGGCAGTATTTCGAGAACAATTGAGGGCGATATACATTAAATAACGCAAAAATGCGGCCTTATTCCGTCCCGTCCGGCGGAGTAAGGCCGCATAACAATTTCCACATGAGCGCATTCCAAAGCGCTATTTTACATGTCATGGCTCCCTCCGTATAATAAAACCATCACGAATAAACCGCGATGCGGTTTGCACAGAAAGGAGCTTTTCCATGGCATATACGACACAGCAGCTGGCCGAACGCTTTATCGACCAGCGGGAAATTCAGAATGTGATGGGCAAGTACGCGCTGCTGACCATGATCTGCAAGCAGGCGGATCTGGTGGACAAGTTCTGGTCCAAGCGGGCGGAGACCCCCACCCTGGCCAGAAACGACGGCTGGTATGTGGGCCTGGAGGCGATCTCCGGCTACTATCAGGCCATCTCCGACAATCTGGCGGCCAAGCTTCCTCTCATGCGCAAGCTCTTCCCCAAGGAGCTGGGCAACAAGTCTGACGAGGATATCTTCGGCGTGGGCGAGCACTTCCCCCGGCCCATCACCACCCCCATCGTGGAGGTCGCCGCCGACGGCAAGACTGCCAAGGGCCTCTGGCAGGTCATGGGCGCCAACAACTCCATCACCCAGTTTGGCCCCTTCTCCACCTGGAGCTGGGGATATATCGCCGCCGACTTTGTGCTGGAGGACGACGAGTGGAAGATCTGGCACCTGCAGGAGTTTGACGAGCTGACCGCCCCGGTGGCCACCAGCTGGGTCAAGGACAATCCCTATCCCGTGCTGGACGCCTTCGCGGAGCTGGCCGATCAGACGCTGCCCGCCCCCACGGTGCCGGCCAGGCTCTACGAGGTGTATTCCCCCGAGCGGGAGTACACAGCGCCCCCCAGAATGCCCGAGCCCTATGAGACCTTTGCCGACACCTTCAGCTATGGCATGAACGGAAAGGAGGCCATCTGACCATGAGACAGTTTACCGAAGCAGAGCGCATCCAGCGCGTCTGGGACAAGGAGGCGGCCAAAACCGTCCTCTGCCGCAACATGTACTATATGGCCGCCAACCAACGGGAGGAGGCCCTTGAACAGCTCTGGGTCAAGGAGCCCGAGCATGCCGCCACCGCCTCCTACGGCAAGAACTGGGGCTACTATGTGGGGCTGGACGAGATCAAGCGCTACTACCTGGACGGCAACCCCTTCGGGGCAAAGGGCACCATGAACTGCCACCCCGTGGCCACCATCCGGGTGGAGGAGGCGGAGGACGGCCAGACCATCCTCTGCCAGTGGTACAACGCCTCCTACGAGACCCGCCTGGTGAACGGCGTGCTGACCCCCCTGTGGATCTGCGAAAAGGGGAACGCCGACCTGGTGAAGGAGGCCGACGGCTGGAAGATCTGGCACTATTTCATCGGCACCGATCTCCAGACCGAGGCCGGCGTCAACTATGCCGCCCAGCCCGTGGATCTGCCCGACGAGGAGAATCCCATGGCCGTGGAGTTCGGCGATCCCACCGTCAAAATGGACGCCTATATCACCCGCTATAATTACTATCCCTATCCGGCCATCCCGGAGCCCTATGAGACCTTCCGGCCCGAGCTGGGCTGCGGCCCCGAGGGCAACCCCAACTACAAGGCATAAAGGAGGTTTCGGCGATGAACAAGAAAAACATGACCCTCTCCCATATGATCGACGTGGCCGAGGCCTGCATCGAGGTGGAGAACCAGCAGTCCAAGCACGCCATCATGCACGCGGCCGGCCTGACCGAGGAAGAATTGGACACCATGTGGGCCCGGGAACGGGACGACTACTTCTGGTCCCATAACTTCGGCGGCATGAACGGCCGCGCCGAGGTGCTCAAGGGCTGGGCCGGCGGCCTGGCCCAGAACGCCCACTATTTATACCGCCTGCTGCTGAAGGTATATCCCGAGGTGGAGGGCAAGGAGCCCCGCACCCTGATGGAGTGCGCCGTGCATATGCTGGGCTCCTCCATCATCGAGGTGGCCGAGGACGGCAAGTCCGCCCGGGGCAGCTGGTATACCCCCGGTGTGATCTTCTCCACACTGAACCCGGAGCAGGCCAGGGAGGGCATCTGGATCTGGGAGCGCTACGGCAACGACTTCGTCAAGGAGGGCGACGAATGGCTGATCCTCTCCCAGCACGTCTGCAACGACTACGGCGGAGCCATGGACGAGGACAACTGGGCCCATGTCGCCTACGACCGCATGACCAAGCCGCCCCGTCCCCGTCCCCGGCCCGAGCGCGCCGACGACGGCTCCCTGCCCGGCGCACCCTGGGCGCCCATGCCCCTGTTCTATGCGTCCTACTCCCCGGTTCAGGCGCCGCAGAACGCCTGCCCCTGGCCCGCTCCCTATGAGACCCTGGTGCGGGACGAGAACTCCTATTGCTTGCCTTTCGCCAAGGGCGAGTACGCCATCACCTATCCCATTCCGGAAAAGCCCATGCACCCGTGAGCATCCTCCTTTCGGAGCCAGCACATGAGCCTCCCAGGACCGCCCTCAGGGCGGTCCTGGGTA
>JAFVAS010000067.1 GCA_017480395.1 Oscillospiraceae bacterium
CAGGGCGCACACCTTGAAGAGCTTCCGGGTCTGGGGCTCCACGCCCTTGGCCGCATCGATGACCATGACGGCGCTGTCTGCGGCCATCAGGGTGCGGTAGGTATCCTCGGAGAAGTCCTGATGCCCCGGGGTGTCCAGAATATTGATGCAGTAGCCCTCATACTGGAACTGCATGACGGATGAGGTGACGGAGATGCCGCGCTGCTTCTCGATCTCCATCCAGTCGGAGGTGGCGGCCCGGGCGTTCTTCTTGCCCTTGACCACGCCAGCCTGGTTGATGGCCCCGCCATAGAGCAGGAATTTTTCCGTCAGGGTCGTCTTGCCGGCGTCCGGGTGGGAGATGATGGCAAAGGTTCTCCGGCGGTTGATCTCTTGTGCAAAATTTGACATAGGGGATTTTCCTCCTGAACGATTCATGAATATAGCAATGGCGTGTTTCCGTTACATCGGTCTGTCCTCCATGGCGTCAGGTCAGCAGGGTGATGAGGATCGGGATGGTGATCAGGCTCAGCACGGTGGAGAGGAACACCCCCTGCACCGCGGTGGTCTCGTCGGCGCCGTACTCCGCGCAGAGCAGCGGCACCATGGTGGCCACGGGCATGGCGAAGATCGCCACAGCGGTGCCGATCACCACCGGCTCCGAGAGGAACAGCCGCAGCCCCAGCCAGAGCACCACGGGCATGACCACAATGCGCACGACGCAGACCAGCCACAGGCTGGGGGTGCCCAGGATGTAGCGCAGGGGCCGTTTGGCGAACATCAGGCCGATGCACAGCAGCGCCAGCGGCGTGGTCAGGCCGCCCAGGGTCTGGATCGTGTCGGTGAAAAGCGCGGGAAATCGAACCCCGGTGAGGGCAATGGCGATGGCCAGCAGGCTGGCGATCATATTGGGGTTGAGCAGGTCAACCCATCGGAAGTGAAACTGTGCCCCGCCGTCTCCCTGCCGGGCCGACTTGTCCCGCAGCAGGAGGTACACCCCCACACCGTAGAGCAGCGGGTAGAAGGGCATGTTGATGATGGCGGCGTAGAAGACCGCCCCAGAGCCGAAGATCGCCTGCACCACCGGAAAGCCGACAAAGCCGCAGTTGGAAAACACCATCATGCAGAGGTAGCCGCCCCGCTGTCCCGGCTCGATGCGCAGCAGGCGCACCACCAGCCAGGCCAGCAGGAACATCACGCCGTAGCAGGCGGTGGAGAGCAGCAGCAGCCGCACGATACTCCCCGCGGAGGGCATCGCCTCGTCGGTCAGCACGCTGGAGAGGATGATACAGGGGTTGGCGAGGTAGACCACCAGCTTGGTCAGCGACGCCTGGGTGCCCTCGGGAAAGAGCCGCCCCCGCTGGCAGCAGTAGCCCACCAGCATGACCAGAAACAGCTCGGCCATCACCAGATAGATTGAAGCAAGTTCCATGCATATGCCTCCCGGCGACCCCTGGGGGAAGGGAGACGCAGAATATGGTTATTATACTGAATCCATCGGCAAAATACAAGCCATAAAAGCGGGGAATGGGCCGCAAGCCCATTCCCCGCTTCCGTTTTATTTCCCGGTGTACTTTTTTCGCGTGGCCATACCGCCCCGGATGTGCCGCTCGGCCTTGTTCTGCTCCAGCACCGCCTGCACCTGGAGGTACAGCGCCCGGTTGATGCCGGGCAGCCGATCCCGCAGATCCTTGTGGACTGTGCTCTTGCTGACGCCAAACGCCTTGGCCGCACCCCGCACGGTGGCCCGGTGCTCGATGATATACTGGGCCAGGCCCACCGCCCGCTCCTCGATATTGCCCTTCAAATGCGCCACTCCCCCGGTTTCTGTTGGTGCATTCTATGCGCGGGGGCGGGCGGATATGAGCGGCTCGATCAGGCCGTTTTGGCGTTCCTTTGCCCCGGGGTTATTTTCTGGACTTGGTGTCCACGTCCTCCTTGAGCAGGGCGGCAAACCGGTCGAAGGACATGGCGCCCAGGTCGCCGTCGGCGCGGTGGCGCGGGGAGACGGTGCCGTTCTCCACGTCCTTGTCGCCCACGATGAGCATATAGGGGATCTTCTGGAGCTGGGCCTCCCGGATCTTCTTGCCGATCTTCTCGTTCCGGTCATCCACCTCGACCCGGAAGCCCATGTCCTCCAGCTTGGCCTGGATGTCATAGGCGTAGGCGTCGGCCCGGTCGGTGACGGTCATCAGCTTCGCCTGGACGGGGGCGAGCCAGGCGGGGAAGGCGCCCATGGTCTCCTCAATCAGATAGGCCATGAAGCGATCCAGGGAGCCGAGAATGGCCCGGTGGAGCACCACAGGGGTCTTCTCGCTGCCATCCTTGTCCACATAGGTCAGCTGGAACTTGGCGGGCAGGCAGAAGTCCAGCTGGCAGGTGGACAGGGTGTACTCCGCGCCGACGGCGGGCCGGACATTCACGTCCAGCTTCGGGCCGTAGAAGGCGGCCTCGCCGATCTCCTCGGTGAACTCGATGCCCAGCTCCACCAGCACCTCCCGCAGGGCGCTCTCGGCGGTGTTCCACATCTCGTCGTCGTCGTGGTACATCTCCTTGTCGGCGGGGTCCCGCAGGGAGAGGACACAGCGGTAGTCGGTGATGCCGAAATCCCTGTAAACATCAAAAATCAGGTCGCAGACCTTGGAGACCTCGTCCTTGATCTGGTCGGGGGTGACGAAGAGGTGGGCGTCGTTCTGGCAGAAGTGGCGGCCCCGCTCGATGCCCTTGAGGGTGCCGGAGGCCTCGTAGCGGAAGTCGTGGGCGATCTCGCCGATGCGCACCGGCAGGTTGCGGTAGGAGTGGGGCTGGTTGGCATAGATCATCATGTGGTGGGGGCAGTTCATGGGCCGCAGGACATAGGCCTCGTCATCCACCTCCATGGCGGGGAACATGTTCTGCTTGTAGTGATCCCAGTGCCCGGAGGTCTTATAAAGATCAACGGTACCTCTGCACGGCGTAAGGACGTGCTGATATCCAAGCTTAAGCTCCTTGTCTCTAATA
>JAFVAS010000068.1 GCA_017480395.1 Oscillospiraceae bacterium
AGCACGCAGCCCTCGTCCTCAAAGACGAAGTGATAGCTGCCGATGAGCAGGGGCTCCCCATCGATGGAGCTGGCAATGCCGTGGGCCACCACGTAGTCCACCTTGGCGTGCTCCTCCTGATGCAGCAGCCCCCGGGCTGCCGCCTCCTGCACCACGGCGTTGGCGATGGAGTGGGGGAAGTGCTCCTCCAGGCAGGCGGCCAGACGCAGCGTCTCCGCCTCCGTGTTGTCCCCAAAGGGGATCACCCGGGCGACCCGGGGGGTGGCATAGGTCAGCGTACCCGTCTTGTCAAAGACGATGGTGTCCGCCTCGGCCATGGCCTCCAAAAATTTGCCGCCCTTGACGGTGATCCGCCGCCGGGAGCTCTCCCGCATGGCGGAGAGGAAGGCCAGGGGCATGGAGAGCTTGAGGGCGCAGGAGAAGTCCACCATCAGGATGGACACCGCCTTCTCCACGTTGCGGGTCAGCAGCCAGGTGAGGGCCGCACCCCCCAGCGTGTAGGGCACCAGGCGATCCGCCAGATGCTCCGCCCGGGCCTCCGTGGCGGATTTCAGCTTCTCCGACTGCTCCACCATTCGGATGATGCGGTCATACTTGCCGTCGCCGGGATCGCTGGTGACCTGGATGACGCACTCCCCTTCCTCCACCACGGTGCCGGCGTAGACCGAGCTGTGGATGTCCTTCCGCACGGGGAGGGACTCCCCGGTGATGGAGGCCTGGTTGACGGTGGCCTCGCCGGAGATCACCACGCCGTCCAGCGGGATGACGTTGCCCGCGCGCACCACGATGGAATCGCCGGAGGCGACCTGATCCAGGGGGGTGAGCACCTCCTGCCCATCGCACAGCAGCCAGACCTGATCTACGTTCAGCGCCATGGTGCGGGCCAGGTCATCCACGGATTTTTTGTGGGTCCACTCCTCCAGCACGTCGCCCACGTTCAGCAGGAACATCACCGAGGAGGCGGTGTCAAAGTCCCGGCGCAGCAGCGACACACCGATGGCCACCGCATCCAGCAGCGCCACCTCGATCCTGCCGGAGAGCAGGGACTTCAGGCCCTTCCATAGGAATTTCCCCGCGTCCAGCACCGTCCAGGCGTGGCGGATGGGGGCGGGCAGCAGCAGCTTTTTGAGATAGCGCCGCGCCACAAGCCAGAACAGCCGGTCCTGATAGCTCCGGCTGATGGCCCGGCTGCTCCGCTCCGGGGCCAGGGCCTTTGCCTCCGGGTCGGCGTAGGAGAAGCGGGCGAGCGCCCGGAGCACCCGCTCCCGGGGGCAGGTGTAGCGGATGATGGCGTCGCAGGTGCGGTCATAGACCGTGGCCGTGCGCACCCCGTCCACCGCCAGCAGCCATTGCTCCAGCAGGTCGGCCTGCTCCAGCGTCATCCGGCCCTGGTGGGTGTGGACGCGCATCCGGCCGGGGGATTCATGTAAAATGGTGCACTTCAATTGCAAGCACCTCCTGTGAAAAAAAGGCCGCCGACATGCGGCGGCCAGATGAGCGGAAGGTTATTCGGCGGCCTCAGGCTCCGCAGGCGCGGCGTCCTCGATGACCTCCGCCTCGGCGGCGGCGCGGGCCTCGTTGATCGCCTTGGCGTCGGCGTAGATGTCGTCGCAGTTCTCCCGCAGCACGGTGGCGGTGGCCATGACGGACTCCTTGGCCCGCAGTACGGCGGCGGTGGAGTGGGTGTAGACCTTCTTGGCGTCCTTACTGCTGAGGATCTTGATCCCCGCGGTGCCAAACAGCACACCTCCGGCAAACAGTCCCAGCTTTCCCCAGGTTTTCATATCGGTTCCCTCCTTATGGGCTTCAACCATGCGATGTGGCGCGGCAAAGGGTGCCGTGCTTTGATTGTATGATATACCCTTCCCTCATTATTTGCAAGAAAAAGTTGATAATTTTCGCAAAATTAGACCAATTTAACCAACTTTGTTAGGAACAACTAACAAAAAGCGGCCACACCCCCAGGATCGGGGCCGACCGCTTTTTGTCCGCGTTGTCCGCTTTTCAGCTCTCCATATGCCGACCCAGAAAGCCGGCGATGGTGCGGGTCAGGGTGTACTCCGTCTCCCCGGTGGGGGCCTGATCCGCCGCCCGGCCGATAACCACGCAGCCCAGCACATCCCCCTGGGCCAGGATGGGCGCCGCCACCGAGACGGAGAGGGCGTCGCTGCCGCTGACCACCGGGATGGCCCGCTCCTGCTCCTGCTGCTGGTAGACGCCCCGGTTCATCATGACCTCCTCCAGCTCCCCGGAGATGGGCTTGTCCCCAAAGTCCCGCCGGGACGCCCCGGCCACCGCCAGCACCGTGTCCCGGTCGGTGACCAGGGCGGGGCGGCCGGTGGTCTTGTAGACGGTGTCACAGATCTGGGCGGCAAAATCGCTGATACCCCCCATCAGGGAGTATTTTCGGAAGATCACGTCCCCCTCCCGGTCGGTGTAGATCTCCAGCGGGTCGCCCTGCTTGATGCGCATGGTGCGGCGGATCTCCTTGGGGATGACGACGCGGCCAAGGTCGTCGATCCGCCGGACGATTCCAGTTGCTTTCATATCTTTCTCTCCTTTGTCAGTTATTCTCGGCCTCGATAGTGTTTACAAAGCGAGGAAGATTATGCAATCGCGCCGGGACAGGATGGGCCGCAGACGCAGAAAATTCCCCTTTTTTTGCAAAAATCGAGTTTTCAAACCGGCCCGAGGATAACCAACAAAATCCCCGGAACCGTTTGTATTTACGCGTCAAGCTTGCTATAATAGATTTATCATTTCATTCGTCTCGCCTGCACGGGGCGGCAGCACAGCCGTCAGCAGCAGAACAGTCAGGAGGAGCACAATGTATAAAATCGTCGATGAGAGCGGAACAACATACAGCTTATATACTTATACGCTGGAATCAGAATTTGAGAAAATGGTCGTTGCCAATGTCGATTCCATCTTTGGAAAAAGCGGAATTTATTTCGACATAAAAAAGCTGATCGGCAAGCCCAAAAAAGGGGCCACCATACCAGACGGCTATTATCTGGATTTGACCTTTCACAAAGATCCGAGACTTTATCTTGTGGAGGTTGAGCTCAATCGCCACGACGTTTACGGACATATCGGCGAGCAGATCCTCCGCTTTGGGATTTCCTCCGAGATGGACAAATACAAGATGAAAGGTCTGCTGATCGATGCCATCAAGGCCGACGCCACAAAGCAGGCAAAGCTCACGGACTATTTCTGTCGTTCCTCCTATCACAATGTCAACGAGCTGCTGGACAAGGTGATCTTTGACAACAAACCGGCGGCCATCGTCATCATCGACGAGGCCACGGAAGAGCTGTACAATGTGATGGGACAGCTCACCATGTCCACGGACGTAATAGAAGCCCAAACCTATCTCTCCGGACAGAGGAAGCTCCATCGGTTCACACCCTTCCACGACGAGGTACTGACCGACATCGCCCCGAACGAAGACGCGGATGAGCTTGATACTATCGTCGTTCCCGCCCGCGAAGACGGGTTTGAATCGGAGTTCCTGCAAAACAATCGCTGGTTTGCCATTCGCATTTCTGGCGCGATGCTCGACAAGATCAAATACATCGCCGCGTATCAGGTGGCCCCGGTATCCGGTATCACTCATATAGCAGAAGTCGAGCGGATCGAAAAATACAATGATACCAACAAATATATCCTGTACTTTAAACCCGGCACAACGCAGAAGATAAGCAAGGTGGGTTTGGGCAAAAAGAAGGGACAGGCCCCGCAGGGGCCGCGATATGCGTCCTATCAGGCGATTGTCACGGCAAAATCCATTGAGGATCTGTGGAGCAGCGGCCAGACGTGATTCCGCCCGCTCCGACAACGGCAAGCCAATCACATTGTATTAAATTTGCATGGCCGCAGAGCGGCCCAACATCACATACAGAAACGAGGGAATCCCATGAGCAATATCACTTCCGAGCCCTTTGGCATCACCCGGAACGGCGAGGCCGTCCAGCGCTATACGCTGACCAACGACAGAGGAATGCAGGTTCAGCTGCTGAGCTTCGGCTGCGCGATCCAGCGCATCGTCGTCCCCAAGGCCGACGGTACGGCGGTGGACGTGGCGCTGGGTTATGACGATCTGGCCGGGTATGAGGCAGGCAGCAGCTGCTTCGGTGCCTTTGTGGGCCGGTATGCCAACCGCATCAAGGGCGCGAGGTTCGAGCTGAACGGCGCGGTCTATCAGCTCCCCCCCAACGACGGGCCGAACCACCTCCATGGCGTGCTGAAGGAGCAGGTCTTTGACGGCACCATCGAGGACGGCGGCGTCACCTTCCGCAAGGTGAGCCCCGACGGAGAGGAGGGGTTTCCCGGCAACCTGACCCTGGAGGTACGCTATACCCTCTCCGAGGACAACGCCCTGACCCTCTCCTACCGGGCGACCACCGATGCCCCCACCGTCGTCAACCTGACCAACCACACATATTTTAATCTGAACGGCCAGGACCGCTCCGACATCCTGTC
>JAFVAS010000069.1 GCA_017480395.1 Oscillospiraceae bacterium
TCTCTACCTGGCCGGAGCGGTGCGAGGCTGTTTTCACCGGCAGTACCGGGCCTGGCTGCGGGAGAGCCGGATTCGGGCCCGGGACGCCCTGTCCCCCGGAGAGCGGGAGGAGCGCTCCGCCCAGGCGGTGGAGCGGATTGTCCAAAGCGTGGCCTTTCAGCGCGCGAAGACCGTGCTGATCTACGACCACGTCCGGGGAGAGCTGTCTCTGGACGCCCTCGTCTCCCACCCCGCCTCCGCCGGCAAACGGTTCTGTTATCCCCTCTGCGTCAGCGGCACCGAGATGATCGCCATGATCCCCGGCCGCTGGCAGCGAGGTGCCTACGGAATCCGGGAGCCGGTGCGGGAGTGCTCCGAGGAAGTGGACGCGGGAGAGATCGATCTGGTGATCTGTCCCTGCACCGTCTTTGACGCCGACGGCAACCGCATGGGGATGGGCGCGGGCTACTATGACCGCTTCCTGCCCAGGTGCAGCCGTGCGGTGGTCTGTGCCGCGGCCTTTGAGGTGCAGATGGCCGACGGTGTGCCCGTGGAGCCATGGGATCGGCCCATGGAGCTGGTGTTTACCGAACGGGCCACCTATCCCGGAGCGGGGGACGCGCCGTAACGGCGCTTTGGCAGTCTGAGCTACCTGGGGGCCGCCTGCTCGGCGGAGTATACCATTGGATATGATTTCTCCTGATCCCGGGAGGGAGACAAAGGAAGGGGCGGTTCCGTGCGCGAGATCGAGATCATCCAGCATGACGGCGTTGACGGTCTGCAGCTGTTTTTTGACACCGTGGACTACCGCACCCCCCATATCCACCAGGCGCTGGAGCTGCTCTGGGTGGTCGAGGGCGGCATGGACTTCAACTGCGGGGCCCAGCGCCACCGGGTCGGCCCCGGCGCACTGCTGCTCATCACCGGCGGCCAGACCCATGAGATGCAAAAGACGGGGGAGGGCTGCACCTTCCTGTGCCTCCAGCTCTCGCCGGAGCTGCTTGCCCCCGGCTTTCCCGCCATCCGGAATCTGCGCTTTGACACGCCGCTGCTGCGCCCCCTCCTGCCCGCCGGGGTGTATGACGCGCTGGTTCGCGGCCTGATCGAGATGACCCGCCAATACCTGACCCGGCCGGAGGGATTTGGCCTGTTCTGCACCGGCCGTGCCCAGCTGCTGCTGCGGGAGCTGCTGCTGTACTGCCCCCACACCATCCTCACCTCCGAGGCGTCCGCCGAGGCGGAGCGGCGCAGCGAGCGGTTGATGCGGCTGATCGACTTCGTGGAGCACAATTACGCCGGCAAGCTCCGGCTGACGGATTTTGCCGAGGCGGAGGGCTGCTCCATGAGCTATCTGTCCCACTTCGTCAAGGAGGCGCTGGGGATGAGCTTTCAGCAGTATGTCAACACGGTGCGCTTTGACAGCGCCTGCCGGATGATCGCCGCCGGAGAGCGCAAAATGACCGACGTCTGCCTGGCCTCCGGGTTCTCTGATTACCGCTATTTCTCCCTCGCCTTTCGCAGCCGGGTGGGCATGACCCCGGAGGCATACAGCCGTCTCTCCGCCCCGCCGGTGGCGGAGAGAGCAAATCTGTCTCATCTCTCCCGCTCCCAGGAGCGGATTTGGCCCCGGGAGGAGAGCCTGGCGCTGCTGCAAAAGCTGGAGAAGAAAACCCCATGAATCGGCCCTGTCCGCTTTGGACAGGGCTTTTGTTATAAATAGACAAATGGAGCCCACGCGGACTGGGCAAAAAAGAGAAATGTGGAGAAGAGCTAATTTGTCTAATCAAAAGATGAAGATTGTCAAGGCGGGCGGGAGGGAAACCTGCTATATTGAGACAAAAAGGGGCGCAGCTATGTACTACATCGGCATTGATTTAGGCACCTCCGCCATGAAGCTGCTTCTGGCGGACGAACAGGGCGCAATTCTGCATATTGTGACGAAGGAGTATCCCCTCCTCCTGCCCCAGCCCGGCTGGAGCGAGCAGGAGCCGGCGGAGTGGTGGGATGCCTGTGTGTCCGGAGTTCGGGAGCTGCTCCGTGGATTTGACGCCGCTGATGTTGCCGGGATCGGCGTGGGCGGCCAGATGCACGGCCTGGTGGTGCTGGACGGGCAGGACGATGTGATCCGCCCGGCGATCCTCTGGAACGATGGCCGCACCGCCGGGGAAGTGGAGTATTTAAACGGGGAGATCGGCAAAGGGCGGCTCTCCGCATGGACGGCCAACATCGCCTTCGCCGGATTCACCGCACCGAAGATTCTCTGGATGCGCAGGCATGAGCCCGAGCGGTTCGCGAGGATCGCCAAAATCATGCTCCCCAAGGATTACATCAACTACCGCCTGACCGGCGTCCATGCCTGCGACTACTCCGACGCCAGCGGCATGCTGCTGCTGGACGTGGAGCACAGGCGCTGGTCGGCGGAGATGCTGGACATTTGCGGCGTCAGCGAAGCCCAGATGCCCAAGCTCTTTGAGAGCTATGAGGTGATCGGCACCCTGAAGCCGGAGATCGCCGCGCAATTGGGCCTGCCCGAGACGGTCAAGGTCGTCGCCGGAGCGGGGGATAACGCCGCCGCCGCCGTGGGCACCGGCACCGTGGGCGAAGGGGCCTGCAACATCTCCCTGGGCACCTCCGGGACGATCTTTATCTCCTCCGAGGCGTTCGGGGTCGATCCCAACAACGCCCTGCACGCCTTTGCCCACGCCGACGGCAACTACCACCTGATGGGCTGTATGCTCTCGGCGGCCAGCTGCAACAAGTGGTTCTGCGAGGAGATTTTAAATACCTCCGATTATGCCGCCGAGCAGATCCCCATCACCGAGGACAAGCTGGGCAACAACCGGGTCTACTTCCTGCCCTACCTCATGGGCGAGCGCAGCCCCATCAACGACACCGACGCCCGGGGCACCTTCATCGGCCTGAGCATGGACACCACCCGTGCCGACCTGGTCCAGGCGGTGCTGGAGGGCGTGGCCTTCGCCATCCGGGACAGTCTGGAGGTGGCCCGGTCCCAGGGCATTGCCGTTGCCCACAGCAAGATCTGCGGCGGCGGAGCCAAAAGTCCCCTGTGGCGGAAGATCATCTCCAATGTGCTGAATCTTTCGCTGGACATCCCCCAGACCGAGGAGGGCCCGGGCTACGGTGGGGCCCTGCTGGCCATGGTGGGCTGCGGTGCCTACGAGAGCGTGGCAGCCTGCGCCGACGCCCTGGTGCATACGACGCAGACCATCGCCCCCGACCCGGAAATCGCCGGGCGGTATGAGGCCGCGTACCAGAAGTTCCGGAAGATCTACCCCGCCGTCAAGGAGCTGTTTCCGAATCTTGCCTGAGCTGTCTGGAGGTCGTGCGTATGGTCCAGATGGCAAAGCCGATCATCGTTCCGATCAGCCCGCTCATTCCGCCGGAGAGCGCCTGGGGCAGGCCGTATTGCCCGAGCTGGTCGAAATACCAGCTGATATACAGCTCGCCGGCAAATAACACCAGATGGTACGCAAGCA
>JAFVAS010000008.1 GCA_017480395.1 Oscillospiraceae bacterium
ATGTGCTGGTGACCCGCCACCTGCGGCAGCGGGCCCCGGAGCAGTTTGCCGACTTTTTCCCGGTGGCGGCGCTGTCCGCCGGGGTGCTGGGCTCCACCGGGGTGGAGAGCGGGGAGCTGGTGGCGGCGGTGGCGGAGAAGATCCGCCCCGATCTGATCCTGGCGGTGGACGCTCTGGCCGCCCGGGGCCTGGAGCGGCTGTGCACCACGGTGCAGATCGCGGACACCGGCATCACCCCCGGCTCCGGGGTGGGCAACGCCCGGCGGGCGCTGGATCAGTCCACCCTGGGGGTGCCGGTGATCGCCCTGGGAGTGCCCACGGTGGTGGATGGAGCCACCCTGGCCCGGGAGTTCGGCGGCCAGGCCGACGGGCTGGAGCACGTCCTGGTGACCCCGAAGGACGTGGACGCCCTGGTGGAGGAGCTGGCGAAGGTGGCGGGCTACGGCATCAACGCCGCCCTCCAGCGGGGGATGGAGGTCTCTGAGATGGACTATTTCCTCTCCTGACGGCGCAAAGCCCTGCAACATCCCGATCTTTTTGTAATTTCTTAAATATTATATGATTGCTATTTCGCCGCTTGCCGGATATAATGTTGTTACAGAATTGTGACAAAGTTGTAAACTGTTCCGGGAAGGGAGGCGTAGGAGATGAAACGACGTTGGCTTGCCCTGCTGCTCTGCGCGCTGCTGGCGCTGGCGCTGGCGGGCTGCGGCGCCTCTGCGCACGCCGCCCCTGCGGAGACGGCTGCCTCCAACATCCAGGACAATTCCCCCCGGCAGGAGAACGCCCCGGCTCCCCCGGGGGAGGAGGTCCCCACCCAGGAGGCCGGTGCCATGGACAACGCCGGGCAGGCCGGGGCCTCGGTGCCGGAGTTTGACACCTGGCGCGACGCCTACAACGCGGTGATGAAGGAGCTCATCCTCCGGGAGGATCTCTACATGCAGCCCGGCGAGGGCCTGCCCATCAGCGGCGTCTGCTACGGACAGCTGGCCGACTTCGACTTTGACGGCACCCCGGAGCTGGTGGTGTGCTATAACCGCCATGTGGAGCTCTACACCTTCGACGCGGGCACCGCCCGCCTCCTGTGGGACGGGGATGTGGGGCCGCAGTACGGGCAGACCGACGTGGGCGCGTATTTTGCCCTGAACACCGTTGACCCCTGCCTGGTGGTCTTTGACAGCGCGAACGAGTGGACCCAGGAGGCCATGACCGTCGTCAGCTGCACCGGCGACGGCGTGACCACCACGGAGCTGCTGGCCGAGACCGACGGCAAGAACGACGCCCCCACCCGGGAGGCGCTGACCGCCTTCCGCATCGACGGCAGGAGCGTCACCGCCGCAGAGTATGCCGCCGTGCGGGATTCCGCCCTGGATTCCGCCCAGTTCAGCGACGCCGACTGGGGCGGCCTGCCCGGCACCGTGACCTGGCTGAGCGCCCTGCGGGCCTATCTGTCCGGCAGCGAGGAGTTCGTCTGCCCCACCTCCGGCTTCGCCTACCTGACGGAGCGGGATCTGGCCGGGATGGACGCCGAGACCCTCTGGGTCGCCCGCAACGAGCTCTACGCCCGCCATGGGCTGGCCTTCCGCTCCGAGGATCTGCAGGCCCACTTCGGTGCCTGCTCCTGGTACACCCCCCTGGACAGCTGGGAGGTCTTTGAGCTGTCGGAGGGGAACCTGTTCAACGCCTACGAGAGCTATAACCTGGCCCTGATCCAGCGCATGGAGGCCCAGGCCGCCCAGAACGCCGTGGAGGGGGCGCGGACAGAGGACGTCAGCGACGACGCCCAGGACAATGCCGACACCGCCATCGGGGCCTCCGGGGAGGCGCTGACCGGCGCGGCGTGGGCCCGGGCACGGGCCATGGAGTACTGGGGCATCACCGAGGGGGCGAAGGACAGCGAGACCGGCTTCCAGCTGGACGTCTTCTGCACCCCCGACGCCGACACCGAGCACAACGGCCGCAGCTACTATACCGCCTGGGTGCGCTGGCTGGTGGACGGGGATCACTGGTCCACCCTGGATCAGGTCTATGTGGACGCCGAGAGCGGCGAGTGCGTGTACCAGCTCAACTAATGCTTCCCATAAAAACCGGGAGCCGCAGCGAATTTTTTTCGCTGCGGCTCCTTTTTGTATGCTCACCCGATGCGGATGATCCGATTCTTGTTTTTCGCCTGCCTGCGGGTGGACAGAATGGTGGGGATTGCGCCGATGGCGACGAAGACATATTGCAGGACCAGGTTTCCGTAGTAGGCGCTGCCCTCGATGATCTCATAGTCGATCAGGTCGGGGATGGCCTGGAAGGCCTCGATGATTCCCACCTCGAAGGCCTGCGCCACGGAGATGGCCCAGTCCATGCGGTGGCCGAAGTAGGTCATGGCGATCATGACCAGCACACAGACGGCGATGCCGCCCTTGTTCAGCTTGCCGCCGAACTTCTGGTAGAAGAACAGGGTGGCGTAGCCCATGACCAGGCCGGAGATGACGGCCATATAGCCCAGCTGGCCCAGGATGACGATGACCACCACGCCGATCAGGCTGCCCAGCAGCGCGCCCAGCAGGCCGCCCACCATATTGTCCGGCCGCTCCTCCTCCCGGCGGATGCTCTCCCCGGCGGCGGAGGTCAGCTTGGCCGCGCAGTCGGGGCAGAGGTGCAGAAAGCCCTCTCCCACCTGGTAGACCTCGGTGCTCTGGCTGGCACCGCAGCTGTCGCAGCCGGGGCGGGCCCCGGCCTGACGCAGGGCCTGGGCCGTGGCGTCCAGGGCGTCGCAGAACAGGTCAACGCCCTTTTTGCCCTTGTTGCGCATGCTCAGGGTGACGCTGCGCCCCTTCAGGGTCAGGGCGAGGATGCCCTTGTGGGCCTTGCGCACCTCCTTCAGGGTGGCGTCCAGCCCCTGCTCCACCGGGTCGGCCAGGGAGATGCGGGCGGCAAAGGCGTAGGGCCCGTTGGCGGTGGGGGCGGCGGACACGTCGTAGCCCTGGTAGGTTCCGTAGAGGACGCCGGCCTCCTCATTCAGGCGCAGGCCCAGCCGGGCGGCCAGGTCGGCATAGTCGGTCAGGACTTTCTGGTTTATTTTGCTCATTTTCTCTCTCTTTTCCAGTCAAATGTTTTGGGGGCGCCGCAGCTGCGGCGCCCCCTTGGAATCGGTGTGTTGTCGGCGCTTGCGCCGCGGGTGATTACATCTTGGAGAGCTGGTCGAAGTGCTCGAACTTGCGCTCGGCCTCGGCCTGGGCCCGGGCATAGAGCTCCTGGGCGCGCTCCGGGAAGGAGAGGGCCAGGGAGGCGTAACGGGTCTCACCCTTCAGGAAGTCCTGATAGCTGGCGGTGGGGGCTTTGCTGTCCAGCGTGAAGGGGTTCTTGCCCTGCTCGGCCAGAGCGGGGTTATAGCGGAACAGGTGCCAGTAGCCGGCGGCCACGGCCTCCTTCATCTCCAGCATGGCGTTGGCCATGCCGCCCTTCTTCTTGATGCCGTGGTTGATGCAGGGGGCGTAGGCGATGATGATGGAGGGGCCGTCATAGGCCTCGGCCTCCTGGAAGGCCTTGAGGGTCTGGGCCATGTTGGCGCCCATGGCGATCTGGGCCACATAGACGTAGCCGTACTGCATGAAGATGGAGGCCATGTCCTTCTTCTTGGTGGCCTTGCCGGCGGCGGCGAACTGGGCGACGGCGCCGGTGGGGGTGGACTTGGAGGACTGTCCGCCGGTGTTGGAGTAGACCTCGGTGTCGAAGATCAGGACGTTGACGTTCTCGCGGGAGGCCAGGACGTGATCCAGGCCGCCGTAGCCGATGTCATAGGCGAAGCCGTCGCCTCCGAAGATCCACATGGACTTCTTGGTCAGCAGATCCTTGGAGGCCAGGATCTCCCGGGCCGCGGAGCAGGCGGGGCACATGCACTTCTTGCCGTTGGCCAGCCAGGCCTCCTCGAAGGGGGTGCCGGTCTGATCCTGGTGGGCGAAGAAGTCCTCGATGACGGCGACCAGCGCGTCGCCGGCGGCGCGGGAAGCGGCGGGATCGTCCTTGGCGTCCAGCCAGGCCTTGGCGGCGGCGACCACGTCCTCGTCGGTGAAGTCCAGAGCCACCAGGCTCTCCACGGTGTCCACCAGCTTATTGCGGCGCTGGGTGACGGCCAGGTTCATGCCGAAGCCGAACTCGGCGGCGTCCTCGAACAGGGAGTTCTCCCACGCGGGGCCCTGGCCCTTGCGGTTGACGGTGTAGGGGGTGGAGGGCACGCTGCCGCCCCAGATGGAGGAGCAGCCCGTGGCGTTGGCGATATACATGCGGTCGCCGAAGAGCTGGGTGGTCAGCTTGGCATAGGGGGTCTCGCCGCAGCCGCCGCAGGCGCCGGAGAACTACAGCAGGGGCTGCTTGAACTGGGCGGTGATGGTGGTCAGGGCGCCCATGTCCTTCTCGGTGACGGTGTAGGCGGTGGCGTTGAAGACGTCCTGCTCGGCGGCCTGGGAGGCCAGCGGCTTCATAACCAGGGCCTTGCCGGGGGCGGGGCAGACGTTGGCGCAGGAGCCGCAGCCGGTGCAGTCCAGCGGGGAGACGACGATGGCGAACTTGTAGGCGGCGAACTTCTTATTCTTGAAGTCCACCATCTTCATGCCCTCGGGGGCGGCGGCGACCTCGTCGGCGTCCAGGGCGAGGGGACGGATGACGGCGTGGGGGCAGACCATGGCGCACTGGTTGCACTGGATGCACTTGGTGGAATCCCACTCGGGCACGGTGACGGCGGTGGCCCGCTTCTCATAGGCGGCGGTGCCGGCGGGCACGGTGCCGTCCACGCCGGGCAGCACCTGGCTGGTGGTCAGCACGTCGGCCTCCATGGCGGCGGCGGGCAGCATGACGGTGTCCAGATAGCTCTGGACGTCGGCGCGGTCGCTCTTACCGGCGGAGGGCTTGGGGCCGTCCTTGGCCTGGGCCCAGTCGGCGGGGATGTCCAGCTTGACCAGCTTGTCGAGGCCGGCGTCCACGGCGGCCTTGTTCATGTCCACGATGTTCTGGCCCTTGGAGCCGTAGGAGGTCTCAATGGCGGCCTTCATATACTTGACGGCGTCGTCGATGGGGATGATGTTGGCCAGCTTGAAGAAGGCGGCCTGCAGCACCATGTTGGTGCGCCCGCCCAGACCGATCTCCCGGGCGATGGAGGTGGCGTCGATGGTGTAGACGTTGACGCCGAAGTCGGCGATGTGGCGCTTGGCGGCGGCGGGCAGAACCTGGCCCAGCTCCTCCACGGTCATGGCGGTGTTGATCAGGAAGGTGCCGCCCCGCTTGACGTCCTGGGCCACCTGATACTTGGCCAGGTAGGCCGGGTTGTGGCAGGCCACGAAGTCAGCCTGCTTGACGTAGTAGGTGGACTTGATCTCCTGGGGGCCGAAGCGCAGGTGGCTGATGGTGATGCCGCCGGACTTCTTGGAGTCGTACTGGAAGTAGGCCTGCACCTTCAGGTCGGTGTGGTCGCCGATGATCTTGATGGAGTTCTTGTTGGCGCCCACGGTGCCGTCGGAGCCGAGGCCCCAGAACTTGCAGGAGGTGGTGCCGGCGGGGACGATATCGGGCTCCTCGGTGACGGGCAGGGAGAGGTTGGTGATGTCGTCATAGACGTTGATGGTGAAGCCGTTGAGGGGCTTGTCGGCCTTGGCGTTGGTGAAGGCGGAGATGATGCCGCCGGGGGTGGTGTCCTTGCTGCCCAGACCGTAGCGGCCGCCGCACAGCTTGACATCG
>JAFVAS010000070.1 GCA_017480395.1 Oscillospiraceae bacterium
ATCGCTGAATCTCCCCGCCCTGCCTTGCCTCCCCCTGTGGGGGAGGTGGCACGGCGCAAGCCGTGACGGAGAGGGCGAAAACGACTTATGGCAATCGGAAAAGACTATACGTTGCTTCCAAAAGCAAAAGCGCTTCGCCGTGAATTGACTCCGCACGAAAGGAAGCTATGGTATTGTTTCCTTCGTACCTATCCCGTTAAGATTTACAAGCAGCGTATTATTGGCCCATACATTGCGGACTTCTATTGCGCATCGGCTGGATTGGTGATCGAACTTGATGGTTCACAGCATTATGAACCGGCGGGAAGAGAATCCGATCAAAGACGAGATCAATATATGGAGCAGTTGGGGCTGCAAATTCTTCGGTTTTCCAATCGAGAGATTGACCGTGAATTTCGCGCAGTTTGTGAAATGATAGACGGAACGATTCGGGAGAAGATCGGCAAGTAGCCCTCTCAGTCAGCTATCGCTGACAGCTCCCCCAGAGGGGGAGCCAGGCCCTCTCAGTCAGCTATCGCTGACAGCTCAGCTTTGCATGGCTCGATTGGCAAAATCAAAGATTTTGAATCTCGCACACCCCAGAGGGGGAGCCAAGAAGCGCACCCCTGCGGTGCAAGCGCAATTCCAATCCCAATCCGGCGGTCCGGGTCTCCGGCCCGGGCCGCCGTTTCCGGGTTTTATTACTTCTATCATCATTTGAGCCGCCTCAAGTGATGATACAAATAATAAAGCAAAGAACGGGTGCGGCAATGATCGTCCTACGATGGTTAAAAAAACATATTGTCACGCTCATTCTGCTGGCGGTGCTGCTGGTGGGACTGGGCTTTCTGTCCTATCCCACCCTGGCGGACTACTGGAACTCCTTCCACCAGTCCCGGGCCATCATGGCATACTCCGAGTCCGTGGCCAACATGGATCGGGAGGAGTATGACCGCATCCTCAGCTCCGCCAAGGCGTATAATGAGGCCATCACCCAGAACGGCCTGCATTGGACCCTCACCGACGACGAGCTGGCCGCCTACACCCGGGAGCTGAATTTCAACGACGACGGCAACATGGGCTTTATCACCATCGAGAAGATCAACGTCATGCTGCCCATCTACCACGGCACCAGCGAGGCCGTGCTCCAAACCAGCATCGGCCATATCGAGAGTACATCCCTCCCCGTCGGTGGAGAGGGCAGTCATTGCGTCCTCTCCGGCCACCGGGGCCTGCCCTCCGCCCGGCTGTTCACCGACCTTGACAAGCTGGTGGAGGGGGACACCTTCACCCTCAATATCCTCAGCGAGACCTTCACCTATCAGGTGGATCAGATCCGGGTGGTGGAGCCCAGCGACCTCTCCAATCTCCAGCTTGTCCCCGGCAAAGATTACTGCACCCTCGTCACCTGCACCCCCTACGGCATCAACACCCACCGTCTGCTGGTGCGGGGCCACCGGGTGGAGAACAAGCAGGGCGACGCCCAGGTCGTGGCCGACGCCATGCAGATCGAGACCATCTATGTCGTCCCCTTCGTCGGCGTCCCCATCCTGACCGTGCTGCTCCTCTTTGTGCTCATCACCACCCGCCGCCGCAAGGTGCCCGCCGAGCTGCGGGAGATGGAGGAGCTGGAGCTGGACGCCCCTGGCCTGGAGGAGTTCGTCCAGGATGAGTCCGGCGGAAAGCAGAGAAGAAAGAGAACCAAAAAACGATAAGAAATCAGAGTGTTTGGAATGAAATTTGATTCGACTGGAGGTGGAACCGCGATGAAGTCAAGATTGTTGGTCACGCGCCTTGCCGCGCTCCTGCTGGCCCTGGCGCTGGCGGTGTCGCTGCCCCTGCTGCTGTCCGATACGGCCCGCGCTGTGGATCTGACCCAGCCCTGTGCCCTCACCATCAAGGCCGGCGCCTTCACCGAGCAGGCCGACCTGGACGATCTGGCCGGTGCCAATGTGGTGATCGACCTCTACAAGGTCGCCGACGCCGTCGCCGACGACGGTTACAGTACCTATTCCTTCAACGTGGATTCCGGCTACACCCTGTCCCATCCGCTGGACAGCTATGAGAACCTGATGCAGCTCACCAGCGCCGACTGGGACGATCTGGCCCAGGACGCCGCCAAGGCGGTGCTGACCTCCGGCCAGACCTTTGCCAAGGAGACAACCGGCAACGCCGGGGAGAACATCGACGGCCTGGACTGCGGCCTCTATCTGGTCATCGCCCACGGCGCTGACCTGACCGAGTACACCGAGACCGCCGAGGACGGCAGCCTGGTGACCTTCGCCAACTCCAACGAGTACACCTATTCCTTCCTGCCCGCCCTGATCGCTCTCCCCAGCACCGCCGCCGACGTCACCCGCACCACCGACGCCAACGGCGATCCGGAGGCCGTCACCACCGACGGCGGCGACTGGCAGTTTGACGTCTCCGCCACCCTGAAGGCCACCCGGGAGCCCCGCTTCGGCGACCTGGAGATCCTCAAGACGGTCTCCACCTACGGAACCCGGGCCACCTGCGTCTTCCGTGTCGAGGCGACGTTGGAGGACACGGTGGTGTACAGCGACGTGGTGGGCCTGAACATCACCGCCGCAGGAACGAGCACCATCGCCATCCGGGGCAGGCTGCCCGTGGGCGCGACGGTCACTGTGACGGAGATTTACAGCGGCGCGAGCTATTCGCTGACCACCAGCGCCACCCAGACCGCGGTGATTGCTCCCCCGGGGGAGCCCACCGCCCAGGTGCAGTTTACCAACGACTATGACGAGACAACCACCTCCGGCGACGGCATCGTCAACCAGTTCTTCCGCGACGATACGGGCCATTGGGACGTGGACAACACCGGTGACAACGCTGAGTAAAGGAGGCGGAACAGTATGAAAAAGAAAAATATTGTTCTGGTCGCCCTTGCTCTTGTCCTGGTGCTCACCGCGACGGTTGGCTCTGCTCTGGCTTACTTCACCACCTACGTCAGCGCCCAGGGGCGCATCCCCATCCGGCTGGGGACGACGACGACCATCGACGAGCCCGACGTCACCGAGTTCACCAAGCACGTCTATATCACCAACACCGGGGCCGCCGCGTGCTATGTCCGCGCCCGGGGCTTTTCCGCCAGCGAGTATCCGCTGACCTACTCCGGCGAGGGCTGGAGCGACGGCGGCGATGGCTGGTGGTACTATGATTCCATCCTGCCCGGCGTCGATCCCAACGACGAAAGTGCCGTGCCCGCCCGCACCACCGAGCTGCTGGTCGCCATCGGCAATGTCCCGGCGGATGAGGCCGATGTTGACGCCTTTAACGTGGTCGTGGTCTATGAGTCCGCCCCGGCGGCTCTGGATTCCAGCGGCGAGGTCGTCTGGAATCAGTCGGCCATCGTGGACAACGACGGGGAAGGGGGTTGAAGCGGATGAGAGCAAAGGCTGAAACGGCTGTTTCGAAACGCCGCATCCCCTGGGTGACCATCGTGCTCTTTGTCGTGGCCGTCGCGCTGCTGCTGTTCAGCACCATCGGCGGCGCCCGCGCCGCGCTGATCTACTCCCAGGACTATGTCTACGAGTTTGAGATGCAGGACATCGGCATCACCCTTAACGAGACCAGCGAGCTGGGCACCAAGGCCGTCAGCACCCGGGACTACCTGGGCGACGCCAACTGGACGGGCCAGGGCATGGGCGAGCTGCTCACCAACCTGCTCCCCGACGGGGAGGAGCTCCAGCTGGGCAAGCACTATAAGGAGGAGCTGTCCGTCACCAACACCGGAACCATCGACGAGTACGTCCGGGTCACCATCTACCGCTATTGGTGGGACAGCGCC
>JAFVAS010000009.1 GCA_017480395.1 Oscillospiraceae bacterium
CACGAAGATATCCACATCCGGATGGTCCTGCTGCATCTTTTCCACACCCTCAGGGGCGCCGATGACGCTCATGAGCTTGATGTGCTTGACGCCGGTCTCCTTCACGAAGGTGATGGCCGCAGAGGCAGAGCCGCCGGTGGCCAGCATGGGATCGACAACGATCACGTCACGCTCCTGGATATCGGGGGGCATCTTGTAGTAGTACTTGACAGGCTCCAGAGTCTCGGGGTCACGGAACAGACCGATGTGGCCAACCTTCACATTGGGCATCATGCTGACCATGCCGTCGACCATGCCCAGACCGGCGCGAAGAATGGGGATAACAGCCAGTTTCTTACCAGCGATGCGGTGGCATTTCGCCATGGCCACGGGCGTCTCGATCTCCACCTCTTCCAGGGGCAGATCCCGGGTTGCTTCATAACACATCAGCATGGCGATCTCGGAGATCAGCTCACGGAATTCCTTGACGCTGGTGTTCTTGTCGCGCAGGATGGACAGCTTGTGCTGGATCAGAGGGTGGTCAAATACACATACGTTGCTCATGTTCTCATTCTCCTTTTTTTCATCGTACTATTGTGGCCCGCGTTTGCGGGCGGGTATACTTTATGGGTTTGCTTCCCGGGCAAGTCGTGCCTGGCGTTCCCGCTCCGCCTGGGAAAGACGGAGATAGACCGGCAGCAGCTCGTCTGCGGTGCCGGGAGTTTTGTCGGCAGCGGCCATAGCCACACCCCAGGCACTCTGCCACAGCAGGTTTTCCGGTGCGGTGCGGAAGGGGAACTCCTGCTCCTTCAAAAACGCAGATGTCAGGGCGGCGCCGTCCCCCACCAAGAAAACAGGCTCCTGCAGCGCGCGCAATTCCTCTGCCAGCTCTGTCAGGGCGATGGGCCGGTCCGGCGTCAGCCGCCGGGGTTTGTTATCTTTGATGCGAAACAGAGCATTATACACCTGGCTGCGCCTCGCATCCATGACCGGGCAGACGACCCCGCCGGCCGCCAGACCGTGCCAAGCCATGGCCTCCAGGGTGGAGACGCCCACACAGGGCTTGTCCAGCGCCCAGGCCAGACCCTTGACCGTGGAGACGCCGATGCGGATCCCGGTGAAGGAGCCGGGGCCGTGGGCCACGGCAAACAGATCGATGTCGGACATGCGCAGCTCCGCGTTTTTCAGCAGATCCTCCGCCATGGGCAGCAGGGTGCGGCTGTGGGTCAGGGCGGTGCACTGGCTATACTGGGACAACAGAGCGCCGTCCCGGCAGAGGGCCACGGACGCAGCCTTGGCCGAGGATTCAAATGCAAGCGTCAGCATAGCTCCGCCCCCTCGATGGTGATCCTGCGGGTGGTATCGTCCAGCTTCTCAATGGTGACGCTGATCTCATCTCCGAAGAAAGCGTCCTGCACGTTTTCACTCCACTCCACCGCGCACACGGCGCCGCGGTTGAGATAGTCCTCCCAACCGATCTCAAACAGCTCGTCGGCGCCGGACAGGCGGTACATATCGAAGTGGATCAGCTCCCGCGGCCCCAGATACTCGTTGACGATGGTGAAGGTGGGGCTGGAGACCCGGCAGTCGATGCCCATGCCTCTGGCCATACCGCGCACAAACGCCGTCTTCCCGGCACCCAGGTCCCCATACATGGCGACCACTGCGCCGTCAGGCAGCTGCCGCGCCAGTCGGCTGCCCAGCTGCTCGGTCTCCTGTTCGGTTTTGGTGATGTGAATGGACATGTCCGCTCCCGCCGTGAATCCAGAAATTGTTTACACTTTGCTCATTATACCACCGTCATGGCCGTTGCGTAAAGAGAAAGAATGTGATAAAATATGCTCCGCGTAAGCTTCGGATTTTGTTGAACTCTCAGTTCCCGATGGGAAAGGACAGTGATTTTCCATAAAAAAGTTTAAGCCATATATCAAGCAGTTTTTCGAGCGGGCGGATATTTTCCTGCTGGGCATCTGCATCGTCAGCGCCCTGTTCGGCACCGTGATGGTCTACCGGGCGGCTTCGGGTATGGCGGCAACCGGCGGCGACTATAACCCCACCAAGCTGGTGGTGGTCCAGTTGTTTTCCATGTTCCTGGGGCTGGGCGCCTTTGTGTTCCTGACGGTGATCGATGCCGACCTGCTTGGCGATCAGTGGAAATGGCTCTGCGCCATCAACGTGCTGCTGCTGGTGGCCCTGGTCATCTTCGGCGTGGAGGATAACACCGGCAACAAGAGCTGGATCCGTTTTGCCGGCATCGGCATTCAGCCCTCGGAGGTCATCAAGGTCATCTACGTGATCGTGGCGGCCAAGCAGATGACCTATCTAAAAGAATACCGGGATATGAACTCCTTCCTGTCCGTGGTGCAGATGGCGGGCCACTTCGTCATCGTCTTCGGCCTGATCGTCGTGGTCTCCTCGGACCTGGGAAGCGCGTCCATCATCCTCTGCATCTTCCTGACCATGTTCTTCGCCCTGGGGGTGCGGCTCTACTGGTTTGCCATCGGCGGCGCGGCCCTGGCCGCGGCGATCCCGCTGCTGTGGAATTACTTCCTGAAGGATTATCAGAAGCAGCGTCTGGTGGCGCCCTATGACGCCAGCATCGACCCGGAGGGCTACGGCATCAACTGGCAGACCTCCCAGAGTAAGCTGACCCTTGCCTCCGGCCGGCTCACCGGCGTGGACGCGGAGCACCGTGCTACCAACTTCATCGGCAAGCACACGGACTTCATCTTCTC
>JAFVAS010000071.1 GCA_017480395.1 Oscillospiraceae bacterium
CGGGAGCATTGCTGGCAGCAGGAGCGGGGCTGCTGGAACCACAGGCGACCAGAGCGAAGACCATGGTCAGGGCCAGCAGCATAGCAACTAGCTTTTTCATGTTTTTCCTCCTATTATAGATGTTTTCGCCAAAGCGGTGCTGCTTCGGCTACGGTCAATTTAGCACAAAGCGCCAATTTTGTAAATGGCTCAGAGTTTGTTTTTGCCCGTTTTTTTGCTTTTTGGAGGTTTGCACAATTTTTGACATGCGAAATTCAGCAAAAAGACAATATCCTCGCACAATCCCATCGCGCAAAATCTTGATTCTGTCTGCCACCTTCGCGTTTTCCAACCCAAAAGCGCCCCGTTCCCTTGCGCTTCTCGTGGAAAACTCCCCCAATGCCCCCCGTTCTTTGTGAAAAATGTCAATGCGCTCTGGCCCGTCAGAGGCGGTTGCTCCGGCGGGTCAGGCGCACGACGTGATGTGGTATTTTTTTGTTTTGTGTCCGTTTTCCGGCTTGAGAGTGAAGCGGAGCCCTCCCGAATTCCGGGAATTCCGCGTCAAATCGCGCCCTTTTGCAGGATGGTGCAGGCGTAGAACGCGGTCTCCGTCGTGGCCACCACAGCATATGCCGCCTTGGCCATGGTGTAGAACTTCCCGCGGGGAATCATGGCGCAGGCGTCGGCCCCCCGCTCATCGTGCTTGGCGACGATGGCCTTGAACTCGTCCCAGACCGGGCACTCCAGGTCGGCGTGGCGGGCATCCTTGTCCATGATGAGCACCGGATCGTCCACAAAGGTGTCCAACGGGAACAGGGTCAGGATGGCGTCCAGCAGCTCGGTGGCGGAGACGCCGTCGCAGCGGATGAGGATGCTGTCCTTCGCCATGGAGGCGGCGGCAAAGTTGGCGTCGCCGATGACAATGGTGTCGCCGTGGCCCATCTCGGCCAGCACCTTCAGCAGCTCCGGCGAGAGCACAGGGGGAATTCCTTTTAACATGACGTGTCCTTCCTTTCTGTCAGCGGATCAGGTTTACCGCTAATGAGTGTACTACGCCCTTGTGGAAATTTCAAGACAGGGAATTGCTTCGGCCTTGAAATTTTGTGCAATCGTGCTATAATACCCGTGAAAACAGGCGCGTTCCCCGGTGCAGTCCGGGCGGCGAACCGGAACGGAAGGAATGGTCCCTCATGGAAAAGCAAACCTACTCCAAGGCGGAAACCCAGGCCATCGCCAACCAGATCCGCAAGCAGATCCTCGGCATCGCCCTGCGCTCCGGCGGCTGCTATCTGGCCCAGGCCTGCTCCTCGGCGGAGATCATCGCCACCCTCTACACCCAGGTGCTCAATCTGGGACCGTCGGTGGGGGCCTGGGACGCCCTCCCCTTCCCCGGCGTACCCGGCCCGGAGAACATGGATTATCAGCGGGGCAGCGCCTACCACGGTCTGCCCGCCCCGGATCGGGACCGCTTCTTCGTCTCCTGCTGCCACTACGCCTCGGTGATCTACTGCGCCCTGGCCGCGGTGGGCCGCCTCAGCCCCGCCGCCCTGGACAAATTCAACGTGGACGGCTGGAACATGGAGATGATCGGCGCAGAGCACTCCCCCGGCTTTGAGAACACCGCCGGCTCCCTGGGGCAGACGGTCTCCATTGCCGCCGGAACCGCCCACGCCCGGAAGAGGAAGGGGGACACAGGCCGGGTCTTCTGCCTGATGGGGGACGGAGAGCTCCAGGAGGGCCAGACCTGGGAGTGTGTCCAGGCCGCCGGATACTACAAGCTGGACAATTTTGTCATGGTCATTGACGCCAACGGCCAGCAGGTGGAGGGCGCCATCGAGAACCAGATGGCCGAGGAGCCCCTCACCGCCCGGTTCCGCGCCTTCGGCGCCGCCTGCGTCACCTGCGACGGGCACGACGTCGCCGCCGTGCGTCGGGCCTGCAGCACAAAGCACCCGGACCGTCCGCTGGCGGTGCTCTGCCGCACCAAGGGCTATACCGGTGTGCCGCCGCTGGAGAAGAAATGGCCCTTCCTCCACTTCGTCCGCATTTCCGAGGCGGAGAAGCCGGAATACCAGGCCGTCTACGACGCGATGTGAGGGGGCGGAGCACGATGAAAATTGAAGTCAACACCCACGAGAAAAACATGCTCCGCTTCGCCGCCGCCCACCCGGAGGTGGTCGTCCTCTCCGCCGACCTGGGCACCTCCTGCGAGGTCAAGCAGTTCCGGGCCACCTATCCCGATCGCTACTTCACCCTGGGCATCGCGGAGCAGAACATGTGCTCCTGGGCCGCCGGACTGGCCCGGGAGGGTTATCGCCCCTTCCTGCACACCTTTTCCGTCTTTCTCTACCGGCGCATCCTCGACCAGCTGGAGATGAGCGTGGCCTATCCCAACCTGCCGGTGGTCTTTCTGGGCTTTGTCCCCGGTATCACCACCCCCGGCGGGGTGACCCACCAGTCCATCAACGACGTGGGCGTGCTGCGCACCGTCCCCAACCTCGCCATCTTCGACGTCGGCGACGCCACCGAGATCGAGGGCGTGCTGGATCTGGCCTATGACTACAACGGCCCCGTCTTTATCCGTATGCTGCGCAAGGAGGTGCCCCGCCTCTTCCCCGCCGATGCGCCCATGCAGTTCAACCGCGCCCGGGTGCTCAGCGAAGGGGAGGACGTACTGATCCTCTCCTCCAGCATCTGCACCGAGGAGGCCATGCGCGCCACCGCCGTGCTGAAGGCGCGCGGCGTCTCCGTCCAGCATATGCACGTCTCCACCCTCAAGCCCTTCACCGATCCCACCGTCGTCGCCGCGCTGGAGAAGTGCAGATACGGCGCGGTCACCATTGAAAACCACTACTGCATCGGCGGGCTCGGCTCCGCCGTGGCGGAGGTCATCGCCGAGCACGGCATCGGCAAGCGGCTGGTCAAAATCGGCGTGCCCGGCTACACCCACGGCGCATCCAAAATGTACCTGATGAAGAAATACGGCATCGACGCCATGCACCTGGTCGCCGCCGTGGAATCCCTGCTGGGAACGCCCCTGAACATCACCGAGGCCGATCTGGCCGAGGAGCGGTTTGTGGACTTCCTGGAGGTTTAAGCGCAACGAGATCGGAGGAATACCCCTATGAAAATTGTCAATCTTGGCTCCCTGAATGTGGATCATGTGTACCGTGTGGATCAGTTTATCGTGGCCGGCGAGACCAAGGCCTGCCAGAGCCTGGCGGAGAACGCCGGGGGCAAGGGTCTGAACCAGTCGGTGGCCGCCGCCCGCACCGGGGTGGAGGTCTATCACGCCGGATTCGTCGGGCAGGGCTCCGCCATCCTGACTGACGCCCTGACCCGGGGCGGCGTCCGGCTCGACCTGCTGGAGACAAAGGACATCCCCAACGGCCACGCCATCATCCAGGTGGACGACAACGGCCAGAACTGCATCATCATCTACGGCGGCACCAATCAATGCCTGACCGAGGAATACATCGACCGGGTGCTGGGTCAATTGACCGGCGACGACATGCTGCTGCTGCAAAACGAGACCAACCTGGTGCCCTACGCCATTGAGGCCGCCCATGCGCGGGGCATCCCCGTGGCCATGAACGTCGCCCCCATGGACGAGAAGGCCAAGCGCTACCCCCTCGGAAAGCTGCGCTGGCTGGTGGTCAACGAGATCGAGGGGGCCGCCCTCGCCGGGGGCTCCACCTTCGAGGAGACGATGGACAACCTGATCGCCGCCTACCCCGAGACGGGCATCGTCCTCACCCTGGGCAGCGAGGGTGCCTGGTTCCACGACGGAGACCGGGATATCCGCATGGGCTGCGCCAAGGTGCCCAAGGTGGTGGACACCACCGCCGCCGGGGACACCTTCCTGGGCTATTTCCTGGCCGGTATGCTGAACCAGCTCGACCCGGCGGAGGCGCTCCGGCGGGCCACCTTTGCCAGCGCCCTGACCATCCAGTCCCCCGGCGCCGCCGACTCCATCCCCAACGCCGCCCAGGTGGACGCCGTCATCGCCTCCGGCGCACTGGGGGAGCTGGCCTGCACCGACAGCGCAGATGCGGTAAAAGACGCGAAAGGCGCAAAAGACGCGAAATAAGAGGGATGTTCCGTGAAGGAATTTGACATCAAGACAAAAATCTACTTTGGCCCCGGGGCGCTGGAGCGGCTGGAGCAGATCCCCTATCACCGCTGCCTCATCATCGCCGACCCCTTTGTGGTGACCAGCGGCCTGATCCGGCTGATTCTGGAGCCGCTGGAGAAGAACAGCGCCATCTTCCGCATCTTCGATGACGTGGTGCCCGACCCGCCCATCGGCAAGATCGTGGCGGGCATCCAGGCCCTGACCGAGTTTGACCCGGACAGCATCGTGGCCGTGGGGGGCGGCAGCGCCATCGACTCCGCCAAGGCCATCCGGGAGATCGCCATCCAGACCAACCCCAACCGGATCCGCCTGCCCCTGATCGCCATTCCCACCACCAGCGGCACCGGCAGCGAGGTGACCAGCTTCAGCGTCATCTCCGACCCGGACAACCACACCAAGTATCCCCTGGTCTCGGACAGCATGCTGCCCGAGGAGGCCATTCTGGACGTGGAGCTGGTGCGCAGCGTCCCCGCCGCCGTCACCGCCAACACAGGAATGGACGTGTTCACCCACGCTTTGGAGAGCTATGTCAGCCTGCGCTACAATGAGTTCAGCGCCTCCCTGGCCGAAAAGGCCATCGAGATCGTGGGCTCCTACCTGCTGCGCAGCTTCCTGGACGCCGGGGACACCCACGCCCGGCAGAAGATGCACGTCGCCTCCACCCTGGCCGGACTGGCCTTCAACGCCTCCGGCCTGGGGCTGAACCACGGCATGGCCCACCAGCTGGGCGCCCAGTTCCACGTCCCCCACGGCGCGGCCAACGCCATGCTGCTGCCCCACATCATCGAGTTCAACAGCCAGATCACCCCCCACTCCAAAAGCCGCAAGGAGTATGACCACACGGTGCGCTGCTATGTCACCCTGGCCCGGGTGCTGGGCTTGCAGAACTTCAACACCATCACCACGGTGCGCGCCCTCATCGCCTGGACCCAGTTCATGATGAAGGAGATGGACATGCCCATCAACATGTCATCCACCGGCACCTGCACTCAGGAGGAGTACGAGGCCGCCATCCCCGCCATGGTGGAGGGGGCGCTGGCCGACGCCTGCACCGTGGACAATCCCCGCCGCCCCACCAAACACGATGTGGCGCAGATCTACCGCGCGTTGTGGTGATCTCGCCTGTCTCCCCGCTCACATGACTGCGGCACCGATTGCCCCGATTCCCATCAGGATCACCAGGCCGATGAACAGGCCCCATCTTCCGTCCTCCTTGCCCAGACGATACGCAATGTAAAACAGCGACAGAACAAAAAAGACCGCTCCCATGTTTTCACCTCCCTATTTCGGATTTGCCGATGCGCCCGCCTCTGCGCCGGCGCATTTCAATCCCCACCATGCACCGTGTTTCGGTGCCCCCTGGTGGGCGGATACTTGGCAAAGGTGCTGCGCAGGCCGTCATAGCGGCCCGGGTGCTTCCGCTTCCCCGCGAGGCATCGCTGGCACCGCTTTGGCGGCTCCATTCCCAGGGAAAGCAAGTAGTCCAGCTCACCCCGGGTGACGCAGAAGGACTCGCCGCACTCTTTGCAGGCTTTGCTCCACACGAC
>JAFVAS010000072.1 GCA_017480395.1 Oscillospiraceae bacterium
CTGTGCTGGGAGGTGCTGCTGCGGGCCAGGGCGGTGGAGAACGGCTGCTACGTCATCGCGCCCAATCAGATCGATGGCCGCTTTGGCAGCTATGGCCACTCCATGATTGTGGACCCCAGCGGCAATATCCTCTGCGAGATCCCGGAGGGCGAGGGCATCGCCACGGCGGAGATTGATCTCGATGAGCTGGATCGGGTGCGCGGCGACATGCCGGTGCTCACCATGCGCCGGGAGAATGTCTATCAGGTCGGGCCGGTGGAGCCTTGATCGGGCCATTTTCATTCAATTGTCAACAATCAAGCGGTTCCGGGGCGGTTTTCTGTGGAAAGCCGCCCTTTACTTTTGAAAAGATGTATTCTAAAATAGAATCAAAGCATGATTTCATTTTAAAGAATAAGGAAACGTGACTATGAAGGAAAATCGCTCTGCATTTCTCATTTTATGGGGCAAACGGCTGTTGGTCTATCTGGTCGGCCTGTTCTGCATGGCCATCGGTGTGGTCTTTTCCGCCCACTCCGCCCTGGGCGTCAGCCCCGTGGGCTCTCTGGCCAACGTGCTCTATCAGATCGCAAAGGACCAGGGCCTCACCGCGATCAATCTGGGCAACTGTACCATCGCCACATACTGCCTCTATATCTTTGTGGAATTTCTGATCCTCCGGCGGGACTTCAAGCCCCAGATGCTCCTGCAGCTGGTGGCCTCCTTCCTCTTCGGCTGGCTGGTCAACGCCGCCTCGGCGCTCTTCTCCTTCCTGCCGGAGCCTGGCAGCTATCCCATCCAGATGCTCTATCTCCTCGCCAGCATCCCCATGGTGGCCGTGGGCGTCATGCTCTACCTCTCCCCAAACATCCTCCCCACTCCCGGCGAGGGGATGAGCCTGGCCATCTCCAAAAAGACCGGCCTGTCCATGGGTTCCAGCAAAACCGTGTTTGACTGCTCTATGGTGGTGCTCTCTGCCCTGACCTCCCTGATCTACTTCCACGCCCTGATCGGCGTCCGGGAGGGCACCGTGATCTGCGCGCTGCTGGTGGGCTTTGTGATGAAGCGGCTCCAATCGGTCTTCCAGAAGCCGCTGCTCCGCTTTGTCGAGCGGGAGACCTAGCTGGAGCGGGCCATCGCCGCCGCCAACGAGGGCTATATGCTGGACGCCTCCGGCAAGCCCAAGATCATCATCGCCATCGGGCGGGAGTTCGGCTCCGGCGGCTACGAGATCGGCCAGAAGCTGGCCGAGCGGCTGGGAATCACCTTCTACGACAAGCAGCTCAACTAGATGGCCGCCCAGGAGAGCGGCCTCTCCCTGGACTACATCAACCAGATGGAGCAGCACATGTCCCGGGAGATCGTATACGACCTGCGCACCGCCAGCTATGCCCTGTCCAACGAGGGCCTGCCCCCGGAGGAGCGACTCTTCGCCGCCCAGGCGGCCATCATCCGCCGCATCGGCGCCGGGGACGAGAGCTGCGTCATCATGGGCCGCTGCGCCGACTATGTGCTCTATGACGACCCCAACTGCTTCCGCATCTTTATCCACGCCATTCCCGAGGCCCGCAAGGCCCGCCTGAAGGTGCAGTACGGCCTCAGCGACGAGCAGGCCCAGATCCAGATGCAGAACACCGACGCCTCCCGCGCCCGGCACTACAAGCACTTCACCGGCCGCAATTATGGCTCCCAGCAGTATTATCACCTGGGTGTGGACAGCAGCCAGCTGGGCACCGACGGCGCGGTGCAGGTCATCATGGACTCCATCCGGCTGTGGTGCGACGTCCGGGGCACCTATCCCCTGCACACCCTGATGCAGCCGGAGAAGTGATCTCTCCATTCGCTCTTTACAACTGCAGGATTGTATGTTAGCATGAGATGGCAAAATTTTTCTTACCGCCCGGTAGGAGTTTTGATGATATTAATTTGAGAAAGGGAGCGTAAACATTCATGAAATCAAACAATGGAAAGATGCTGCGGGCCATCATCGCCTGTCTGGTGGTGCAGCTGTGCGTGGGCATCCTCTACCTGTGGAGCGCCCTGAAGGGGAACATCGTCGCCGCCTACGGCTGGAGCAGTGCTGCGGCCAACATGGTCTCCTCCTACATGATCTTCGCCTTCGTCTTCGGCAACCTGATCGGCGGCTTCATCAACGACAAGAAGGGCCCCAAGCTGACCTGTTTCCTCGGCATTATCCTCTTTGCCCTGGGCATCGGCCTGTCCGCCTTTGTCCGCTCCGCCGCGCTGTTTGACGTGACCTATGCCATCATGGCCGGTCTCGGCTCCGGCTTTGCCTACGGCGCGTGCATCTCCTGCATCCAGAAGTGGCTGCCCCACAAGCGCGGCCTCGCCTCCGGCCTGGCCTGCTCCGCCTTCGGCCTGTCCACCGTGGTCTTCACCCCGGTGTCCAACATCCTGATGAACGCCAACCGCGGCGCCGACGGCATTGTCAACTTTGTCCCCGTCTTCCTGACCCTCGCCATCGTCTTTGCGGTGCTGGGCCTGATTGCCACCGCCTTCATCTCCCTTCCCGACGAGGCATATCTGGCTGGGCTGAACCTGCCCAAGGCCGCCGTCTCCGGCGCGAAGAACTTCACCCTGGGTCAGGCCATGAAGGTGCCCGCCTTCTGGGCGCTGTTCTTCTCCATCTTCTTCATCAACGGCACCTGGAACCTTTGCGTCCCCCTCATCAAGGATCTGGGTATGCAGCGGGGCCTGGCGGAGGCCATTGCCATCGCCTGCGTCTCCTTCACCGGCCTCACCAACGCCGCCGGCCGTCTGATCATGGCCACCCTTTCCGACAAGATCGGCCGCTCCAACACGATGTATGTCCTCTGCGGCATCACCTTCGTGGGGGCCATTCTGATGACTTTCATCGGCGGCTATGGCTATTTTGCCACCATCGCCCTGATCGCCTTTGCCTACGGCGGCCCCTCCGCCCTGAACGCCGCCCTGTGCACCGACCTCTTCGGGCCCAAGAACTCCGGCACCAACTACGGCGTCGCCATGCTGGCCCTGGGCTTCTCCTCCATCTTCTTCAACTGGGTCTCCGGCAGCATCCTCCACGCCAGCGTGGAGAACGTGACCTCCACCTTTATCATGGGCGCAATCACCGCCGTTATCCCGGTGTTCCTGATGCTGTATATCAACAACTATCTGAAAAAGCGCAAGTAATCTGCCAATGATACAAAAAAATCCTCGGTCATTTGACCGTGGATTTTTTTGCTTCGTCTGGCTTTATTCAGCGTCCTTCTGCCCGCCGCAAGTCCGACTGCCATGACCAGCAGGCCGACCAGCACGCCGGGAAAGACCGCGTCGCAGGGCAGCTTGACCACCTCAAAGAGGTTGAGCACACCCAGCACCAGCGCCACCAGCGATCCGCCCAGAATGGAGCACAGGGCGTAATTTCCCGGCACCTTTCCCTTCGCCCAGATCAGGAAGCAGAGGGGGGCGAACACGGTGCAGCCCCGCAGTCCCATGGACATGAAGGCGAATTTGAGGATGGTGTCCCCGATGGGGGTACAGCTCAGGGCCGTGGCCAGGGCCAGCACCACCACGATCAGCAGCTTGTTGATGGCGTCCGCGCCGAGTCTGGGCTTGCGTCTCCCCTTCTGGATCAGCTCCCGATTGATGATGGTGGCAATCCCCAGGGCAAGTCCCGCGCCGGTTCCCACCGAGGCGATGAACAGCGCGCCCAGGATGAAGCCGCCCACCACCGGCGGCAGGCCGGAGTAGTTCAGAATAAAGCTGGTCAGCGCTGTCTTGGCCACGAAGGTGGAGGCGTCGGTGACCGTGCGCATATAGAGGCCCACCGCGATGCCGCACACGCCAATGGGCGGAATCAGCACGGCGGAGGCCAGGGCCCCCACCCGGGCGGCGCGGTCACTCCGGGCGGTCAGCACCGCCTGGGCGTAGGTCTGGGTGGTCAGAACCCCCAGGATCAGGCTGACGCAGGCACCCAGATCGGTTCCGACGCCCC
>JAFVAS010000073.1 GCA_017480395.1 Oscillospiraceae bacterium
GCATAATACTCGCTGGTGCGCAGCACCAGGCCGGGCTGGAAGGAGGACAGGGCGGCGCCGATCTGATCCCGGATGGTGCCGGTGCCGTAGGCGGAGACGATGGCGGCCATGTCCTGCATCGTCCGGCGGTAGGTGAAGGAGAGGGTGCACTCGTAGTAGGAGACAATATGGCTGTAGGAGTGGTCGATCCTGCTGAGCATATAGGCCCCCAGGGGGTCCTGGGTCAGCACCTCGTCGCAGGCGGCCTCCAGATCCTTCTCCACGTCCCCGGTGTACTGATAGAGGTGAATGGTGCCGGAGCTCTGTCCCATGGAGACAAAATGCTGAACACAGCTGACCAGGTCGGTGTAGTTCTCCGCCCGCAGGATAGAGGCGTCCTCGTCGGAGGCGGACTGCTCCTGATGGGGGAGGATGGAGGAGTAGCTGCGGGTATAGAAGGAGCCGCAGCCGGTGAGGCCCGTCAGCAGCGCGCAGCACAGCAGTACGGCGATGACGCGTCTTCTCATGTTGGCTCCTCCTTCCTCACGTCAAAAGCCCAGCGATTCCCGAATGATGACGACCTCGATGTCACCGGAGAGGGCGGGCTTCTCCCAGTAGACCAGCAGCGCCCGGCAGATACGCTCCGGAGAGCGGCAGTTCATGCACCGGCCGGTGACGACGCAGGGGGTTTTGCGCTCCAGCCGTCTGGCGTTCAGGGGGCCGGCGATGTTCCTGGCCCGCCAGAGGGCGGCGTCGTAGTCCGGGGCGATCTTGTTCTCCCCGATGATGAAATAGATCTTTTTGTGGCCGTAGAGATTGGAGGCCAGGCGGTTGCCGCCGCCGTCGATGTTGATCAGCTCCCCCTCCTCGCTGACGCCGTTCAGGGAGCAGACATAGACCTCGGCGTTGGTGGCCTCGGCGGGGATGACGTTGTTCACCTTGTCCCAATGCCAGAAGCAGGCGTTGTGGGTGGAGAGCTGCTCATAAAGGCCCAGATCCCGGACGGTCTGGCTGCCGCCAAAGCCGACGCTCACGCCGTCGATGGCCCGGTTCAGATAGGCGCAGGCCTCCGCGCCGGTGTCGAAGCAGGAGACCAGAAAACCCTCTCGCAGCAGATTCTGGGTCAGTTTTTCGATGTTGGTCATGGCGTCACACCTGCATGGTTATCTGCTCCTCCCCCTTGTCCTCCGGCTTGAGCAGCGCGCCGGCGACGGGCAGGGAGCGGGAGCGATAGCGGGATTTGTTGACGATGCCGCTGCCCTCCAGGGGACGGGCGGCCACCACCTGCCACTTGGGCTTGAGGGTCATGACGGACACGCCCTGGGTGGTGCGGGTGGCCTTGGGGGCCAGGGAGGCGGAGTTGAAGATGACGGCCCGCCCCTCGCTGGAGATGAGCACGAACTCCTGATCCGCCTCCACCAGCAGCGCCCCGGCCAGGGGGGCCTTATCGGAGCAGGCACCGGTCAGGCGGCGGCGGTTGCTCTGGGTCTGATAGGCGGAGAGGGGCACCCGGGCCACCTTTCCGTTGGCGTAGCAGAAGAGGATATGGGCGGAGTAGTCCCCGGGAATGCAGGCCCAGAGGACGTTCTCCCCGTCGTCCATGCCCAGCTTGGAGGGGAGGAAGTCGCCCAGGGCGCTGGCCTTGGTGGCGTCAAAATCGGACAGACGACACTTATAGCATTGCTGCCGGTCGGTGAACACCAGCAGCTCCGAGCGGTTGGAGGTCTCCCAGGCCAGATAGGCCTCGTCCCCCTCCTTGTACTTCTGCTCAGAGGCCATGCGCAGCGACTGCTGGGTGATCTTTTTGAGATAGCCGCCCCGGGACAGGAAGAGGTTGACCGGGGTGTCCGGGATCTCCACCGTCTCCTCCGGCGCCTCGTCGGAGAACTCGTAGAGCAGCTCGGTGCGGCGGGGGGTGGCGAATTTCTTCTTGACCTCCTGCAGCTCGGAGATGATGACCTCCTTGAGCCGCTTGGGGGAGTTGATGAGATCCTTGAGATCGGCCACCTCGTCGGCCAGGGTGTCCACCTCGCCGGTGCGGCGGAGGATATACTCCTTGTTGATGTTGCGCAGCTTGATCTCCGCCACATACTCGGCCTGCACCTGGTCGATGCCGAAGCCGATCATCAGGTTGGGTTCTACCTCCGCGTCGGACTCGGTCTCCCGGATGATCTTGATGGCCTTGTCGATGTCCAGCAGGATCTTCTTCAGGCCCTTCAACAGGTGCAGCCGCTCCTCCTTCTTCTTCATGTCGAAGTAGGCCCGGCGGCGCACCGACTCGGTGCGCCAGGCTGTCCACTCGTCCAGAATTTCGCCCACGCCCATGACCCGGGGCATTCCGGCGATCAGAATGTTGAAGTTGCAGGCGAAGCTGTCCTGGAGGGGGGTGGACTTGAAGAGCTTCTGCATCAGCTTCTCCGGGTCGGTGCCCCGCTTCAGGTCGATGGCCAGCTTGAGGCCGGAGAGGTCGGTCTCGTCCCGCATGTCGGCGATTTCCTTCACCTTGCCCTGCTTGTTCAGCTCCACCACCTTGTCCATGATGACCTCGATGGTGGTGGAGTAGGGGATCTCGTAGACCTCGATGACGTTCTCCTTCTTGTCATAGCGCCACTTGCAGCGCACCCGGAAGGAGCCGCGTCCCGTCTCATAGATCTTCTCCATCTCCGCCTGGTCGAAGAGCAGCTGTCCGCCGGTGGGGAAGTCCGGGGCCTTCAGGGTCTGGAACAGGTCGGCCCGGGGGTTGCGGATGCGGGCGATGGTGGCGTCGCACACCTCCCCCAGGTTGAAGCCGCAGATGTTGGAGGCCATGCCCACGGCGATGCCCTGGTTGGCGGAGACCAGGACGTTGGGGAAGGTGGTGGGCAGCAGGGAGGGCTCCTTCATGGTGCCCTCGTAGTTGTCCAAAAAGTCCACGGTGTCCTTGTCGATGTCCCGGAAGAACTCCCCACAGATGGGGTCGAGCCGGGCCTCGGTGTAACGGCTGGCGGCCCAGGCCATGTCCCGGGAGTAGACCTTGCCAAAGTTCCCCTTGCTGTCCACATAGGGGTTGAGCAGCGCGCCATAGCCCCGGGAGAGGCGCACCATGGTGTCATAGATGGCGGCGTCGCCGTGGGGGTTGAGCTTCATGGTCTGGCCCACGATGTTGGCGCTCTTGGTGCGGTTGCCCCCCAGCAGGCGCATCTGATACATGGTGTAGAGCAGCTTGCGGTGGCTGGGCTTGAAGCCGTCGATCTCCGGGATGGCCCGGTAGATGATGACGCTCATGGCATAGGGCATGTAGTTCCATTCCAGGGTGTCCACGATGGGCTGCTCCAGCACGTCGGCCCGCAGCCCCTTGACGTGGGGATTTTCCGTTTTTTTGGGCGCGTCGCCCGTCTTTTTCTTCTTAGCCATGGTTGAAAAACCTCGTTGTCAGCAAAATCAGCGTTAAGAGATGTCCGCCAGCTCCAGGAACAGGTGGCCGTCCTCGGCGATGTGCTCCTTCCGCCCGGCCAGGTTGTCCCCCAGCAGCAGGTCGAAGGTGGCGGCGGCCTGGCCCTCGTCCTCCATGGGCATGACCTTGATGAGCCGCCGGGTCTCCGGGCTCATGGTGGTGAGCCACATCATCTCCGGGTCGTTCTCGCCCAGGCCCTTGGAGCGCTGGATGGAGCACTTCTTGCCCGCCAGGGGGCCGCTGACGATGTCGTCCTTCTCCTTGTTGGAGTAGGCGAACCAGGTGTCATCCTTATAGGTGATCTCATAGAGGGGGGATTCGGCGATATAGACATATCCCTCCCGGATCAGGGTGGGGGTCAGCCGGTAGAGCATGGTCAGGATCAGGGTGCGGATCTGGTAGCCGTCCACGTCGGCGTCGGTGCAGATGATGATCTTGTTCCAGCGCAGGTTGTCCAGGTTGAAGTCGGCGATGTCCTTGGATTTTTTGACGCCCTTCAGCTCCACGCCGCAGCCCATGACCTTCAGCAGGTCAGTGATGATCTCGCTCTTGAAGATCTTGGTGTAGTCCGCCTTGAGGCAGTTCAGAATCTTGCCCCGCACCGGCATCAGCCCCTGGAATTCGGAGTCCCGGCTCTGCTTGCAGGCGCCCAGGGCGGAGTCGCCCTCCACGATATACAGCTCCCGCCGGGAGACGTCCTTGGTGCGGCAGTCCACAAACTTGGCCACCCGGTTGCTCAGATCCAGGTTGCCGGAGAGCTTCTTCTTGATGGTGACCCGCTGGGCCTCGGCGTGCTCCCGGGAGCGCTTGTTGATGAGCACCTGGGCGGCGATCTTCTCCGCGTCGGTGGGGGTCTCGATGAAGTAGACCGCCATCTGCTCCTTCAGAAATTCGGCCATGGCGTCCTGCACAAATTTGTTTGTGATGGACTTCTTGGTCTGGTTTTCGTAGCTGGTCTGGCTGGAGAAGTTGCTGGAGACAAAGATCAGGCAGTCCTGGACGTCCTGCCAGGTGATCTTGGATTCGTTCTTATTATATTTGCCGTTCTGGCGCAGCCAGGTGTCGATGGCGGAGGTCAGGGCGGAGCGCATGGCCTTCTCCGGGGAGCCGCCGTGCTCCAGCCAGGAGGAGTTGTGGTAGTGCTCGATGACGTTGACGGTGTTGGAGAAGCACAGGGAGATGCCGATCTTGACCCGGTAATCCTCCTTGTCCGACCGGTCGCGTCCGGTGCGCTCACACTGGAAGGAGACGGGGGAGGTCAGGGCGTTCTCCCCGGCCAGCTCGGACACATAGTCTGCGATGCCGTTTTCGTAGAAGAAGGTGGTCTCCGCAAAGCCGGAGGCGGTCTGATCCCGGAAGAGGAAGGTGACGCCGGGGTTGACCACCGCCTGCCGCTTCATCACGTCGGTGAAGTAGTCGGAGGGGACGGCGACGTCGGTAAAGACCTCCAAATCGGGGAGCCAGCGGAAGCGGCTGCCCGTCTTGTGGCGGGGGGCGTCCTCGGTCTGGAGGCCGCCCACGTTCTCGCCCTTCTCAAAGTGGAGGGTGTATTTCTTGCCGTCGCGGTAGATGGTGGCGTCAAAATAGGCGGAGGAATACTGGGTGGCGCAGGCGCCCAGGCCGTTCAGGCCCAGGGAGACCTCATAGTTGTCGCCGCCCTGCCCGTCGTATTGGCCGCCGGCGTAGAGCTCGCAGAAGACCAGCTCCCAGTTGTAGCGCTGCTCCGCGTTGTTCCAGTCCACCGGGCAGCCCCGGCCAAAGTCCTCCACCTCCACGCTGTGATCGGCGTAGCGGGTGACGATGATTCTGTCGCCGTGGCCGGCTCTGGCC
>JAFVAS010000010.1 GCA_017480395.1 Oscillospiraceae bacterium
CACCGATTTCGGAAGATCAGCCGAAACACCCACCGGGTGAAGGGGGCGGCGGCGAACATATTCCAGAAGAAGGCCATGGGGAAGTTTTTCAGCACCGTGCCCACCCAGATGGCCGGGAGCTGGTAGACCGGCTGCCGGGCCAGGATGACGTTGAACAGGATGGAGGCCACCAGGCTCATGGTGGGGCACATGACCGCCACCGTGCCCGCCTGCCGCATGAGGGTGCAGAAGTAGGGGTTGTCCCGCGCCGGGTCGGTCACCCGGGCGGCAAAGGCCGCGCCGCAGCGGTTGCCCCACAGGTTGGAGAACAGGAAGACGAACAGGCCCATGTAGGCCGCCTCCAGCGCCGCCGCCGGGAACACCGCGTTGGTCATGGTGGAGAAGCCGCCGACGTTGAGGTCAAAGCCCATCTTGATGGCGATGTTGTAGACCTCCATCCCGATGGCCATGGCATAGGACATGATGAGCCCGAAAATCAGGCCCTGCACTTTGGTTTTTGGCATAGAACATTCCCTCCAGAAAATGAAACAGTCCGACAAAAAGGCGCAGCCTGCTGAAACAGACTACGCCGAATCGACTTATTTCTGGTTTCCAGGGAATCGCCCTCTGTCCCGGTTATCATAACAGATCGGCGGGGAAATTGCAAGCGTCCATAGCTTTCTTCTATCAAACGCATGGTCAAAATGAATTTCACAAACCCCGTTTCCCACGCTATACTGTGTTCAGCAACATCCCCGCGCCGTCCCGCCGGACCACTCTCTCCCCCCGCTCGGGGCGGTGTCCCTCTGTCCGAACTGTTTTTGCGTTGAATTGAGTTGAATAAGGAGAAAATATGATGTCTGCCACCTATACCGTCCTCTCCCCCTGGGCCGCCACCGACAACACGGAAAAGCTGCCCATCAACCCCCGCCTCGACACCCTGGAGGGCAAGACCATCGGCCTGTACGCCTCCTTCAAGGAGTATCACCCCTTCTTCATGCAGGAGGTGGAGCGTCAGCTCGCCGCGCTGTACCCCACCGCCCGGTTCTCCCACTACACCTATATCGTGGACACCCAGGAGATCGACCAGGACCCCGAGAACTTCCCCATCTTCAAGCAGTGGCTCTCCGGCGTGGACGCCGTCATCGGCGTGGGCGCCGACATGGGCTCCTGCGCCCTGTACATGGGCTACATCTTCGCCCAGATCGAGCGGCTGGGCAAGCCCGCCTGCCTGCTGAGCAAGTGGCAGTATGTCCCCTCCGCCTCCAAGGGCGCCTCCGCCCGGAGCTTCCCCGGCGTCCGGATGGTCACCTATGACGGCCCCGGCTTCGTCCCCAACGGGGTGGACTGCAACGCCTGGACCATCGCCGAGTACCGGGACAAGATCGCCGACATGCTGCCCCGCATGGTGGAGGCCCTGACCCGCCCCCTCACCGAGGAGGAGCAGAACCCCGTCACCCCCAAGGACTGGTCCGGCGAGACCTTCACCGGCACCCTGGAGGAGCTGAACGATCTCTTCTACCTCCACGGCTGGACCAACGGCACCCCCATCGTGCCCCCCACCGAGGAGGCCGTGGCCGAGATGTGCCGCGGCACCGACCTGCCCCGGGATCATGTGGTCGCTGAGCTGGCCCCCCTGAACGGCAAGGCCACCGTGGAGAAGATCGCCATCAACGGCGTCATGGCCGGCTGCACCCCCACCATGATGCCCATTCTGATCGCCATCGCCCAGGGCATGGGCGACCACGACGTGATCAAGCTGGAGGGCTGGACCTGCTCCAACGCCGGGTGGCTGCCCACCATCGTCATCTCCGGCCCCATCCGCAAGGCCATCGGCATCAACACCGGCCGCAACTTCCTCTCCGCCTACACCAGGCCCCAGGCCTGCATCGCCCGGGCCATGGCCTATATGATCATGAACATCTCCGGCGTGCGCAGCCAGACCGAGGATATGTCCGGCCCCGGCAGCGACAGCCGCTTCGGCCTGTGCATCGCCGAGGACGAGGACGGCCTGCCCGAGCGCTGGAAGAGCCTGCCCGCCGACCTGGGATTGGAGGACGGCGACAACGCCGTCACCCTCTTCTGGCCCAGCGAGCACCATCAGCTCCCGGTCATGAGCCCCAGCGCCTGCCTGGATCGCCTGTGCTCCCTGTGGCACGGCGGCTTCGACGTGGGCATGATGATCACCCTGCCCCCCGAGGGGGCCAAGGTCTTCGCCGACGCCGGCTTCTCCAAGCAGGACATCCTGGACTACGTCAAGGAGTATAACCGCCGCCCCTCCAGCGAGATCCCCCGCGCCGCCATCGGCAACAACCACCCCCGCAAGGGCCTGGTCTTCCCCGCCCCCGGCCTGGTGCACTCTGCCCCCCTGCTGTGGAACACCGACCACAGCTTCGTGATGGTGGCCGGACGGGACTGGGGCATGGCCTATCTCGGCGGCGGCGACCACGGCGGCCCCATCTGCAAGAAGGCCGAGCTGCCGAAGGACTGGGACGCCCTGTGCGCCAGGTATCCCGGCAAGCTGCCCGAGAACGTGGATTATTAAGTTCTCGAAAAAGGAGCGAACCAAGTACCATCAGATTCTGCTGAAAAACGGCGACCTCCGGGGTGTCATCAAGGAATAAGAAGCCATCTGTCTCGCCCCATCCGGGGCGAGACAGAACCCTGTCCGCTGTGTTATACTGGGTGCAGCAACGTACCCTCCGACAATACGGGAAAGGATGTCACATGGAACACAAGTATCCCCTGCTCACCAGCCCGATCAAGATCGGCAATGTCACCTTCCGCCACCGCATGTTCTCCGCCCCCATGGGCGCCACCGACATCACCGCCGACTGCTGCCTCGGCCCCCGGAGCGTGGGGTTCTATGAGCTGCGCGCCAAGGGCGGCGCCGCCGCCGTCACCGTCAGCGAGCTGGTGGTGCATCCCGACACCGATGGAAGCCACATGCTCCACCTGAATCTGCAGACCGTGGGGTGCCTGGCCTCCCACACCTACACCGCCGACGCCATCCGCCGCCACGGGGGCATCCCCTCCATCGAGTTCTCCCACTCCGGCCAGTACGCCGGCACCTACATGGCCGACAAGGACAAGAAGCGGGGCCTG
>JAFVAS010000074.1 GCA_017480395.1 Oscillospiraceae bacterium
CTTGGCGTGATATTTGCATGAATGGCAGGGAGACCCCTGATTGTGGTATGATATGTGAAATATAAGGAGGAACTGTCATGGAAACCGTTTTGACACCGAAGGCAGAGGCCCGCGTTCAGCGGCTGCGCAACAGTATGCTGGTGGAGCCCCGCGTCTGCGTGGAAAAGGCGAAGTACACCACGGAGGCATTCCGGGCCACGGAGGGCGCGCCCATTGAGTATCGCCGATCCAAAGCACTGGAGAATATCCTGTCCCATCTGACCATTGGCATCGGCGATGACGAGCTGATCGTCGGACGCCCCACAGGCAAGGTGAGAGGCGGCCCGCTGAGCCCTGAGATCAACTCCAGCTGGTACACCAAGGAGATGGATACCTTCCACACCCGGGAGCAGGAGAACTACGCCGAGGTCCCCGAGGAGGACAAGGCGGTCATCCGGGACGTGTGCGATTACTGGAAGGGCAAGTCCGTCTTTGACCACTGGCAGGCCGCCGTGCCCGACGAGCTGAAGTTTGCCAACGGTGCCATCGTGGGCGGCAACGGATTCTGCCTCAACACCCAGTATTTCGGCCATATCGCCACGGACTATGAGGCCATGCTCACCCAGGGCGTCAACGGCCTGTGCCGCAGGATCGACGCGCAGATTGAGAAGCTGCTGGAAGACACCGTGGGCAACGCGGAGAGCTTTACCAAGGTGCAGTATCTGCGCTCCATGAAGCGCTCTCTCAACGCCATTGTCATCTATGCCAACCGCTATGCGAATCTGGCCGAGGAGATGGCGGCGAAAGAACAGGATGAGACCCGCCGGGCCGAACTGCTCCAGATCGCGGAGAACTGCCGTCAGGTTCCTGCGGAGCCGCCGAAGACCTTCTGGCAGGCCATCCAGGCCACCTGGTTCACCTATATCGCCCTGAATAACGAGGCGTGGGGCGCAGGTCCCTCTCTGGCCCGGGCGGATCAGTACCTATATCCCTCCTACAAGGCCGATCTGGAGGCCGGACGCATCACCAACCAGGACGCCATGGAGCTGCTTGCCTGCTTCCTGATCCGTCAGAACGGTCAGTTTACTGTTTACAGCACCCCGGCGGCCAAGATCTACGGCGGCCTGTGCTGTCGCCTCGGCACCACCATCGGCGGCACCAAGGCCGACGGAAGCTGTGCCGTCAACGAGCTGTCCTATCTCTTTATGGACGCCGCCCGTTACGGCCTGACCGAGGATCTGATGGTGCTCACCGGCGAGAATACTCCCAGAGACTTCCTGGAAAAGGCGCTCAAGACCGCCGTGCTGCTACGGGGTAAGATGAAGTTCATCGGCCAGGACGTGCTGGCCAGACAGATGATGTATATGGGCCGTCCCGCGGAAGTGGCTTATACGGCGGCGGTGACGGGCTGTAACTCCCCCTCCATCCCCGGCTACTCCCTCGACCTGCCCGGCGGCATGATCAACCTGCCGCTGATGTTTGACATCGCCCTGCATGACGGCTACGCGCCCATGCTCAAGCAGCAGTTTGACATCCACACCGGTGACGCCCGCAAGTTCGAGACCTTCGATCAGGTCTTTGACGCCTTCAAGAAGGTCTTCATCTATTTCGTTCCTTATATGCACCTTTATAAGAACATGGACAAGCTGATGTTCGCCGAGTATTCCCCCTGCCTGTTCCAGTCTGCGCTGATCAAGGGCTGCATTGAGAAGGCCACCGACATCACCCGCGGCGCCACGGCCCCCTATATCTCCTATGCCATGTCCCTCTCCGGCGCACCCAACATGGGCGATTCCCTCTGCGCGCTGAAGCGCCTGGTCTTTGAGCAGAAGAAGTACACCATGGCCCAGGTTATGGACGCGCTGGACGCCAACTGGGAAGGCTATGACGAGATGTACCGGGATTTCTGCCGTCAGCCCAAGTTTGGCAACGATATCGAGGAGGTGGACAGCCTGGTCAACGAGGTGCTGGAGTTCTGCTCTGCGGAAGTGGCCAAGATTCCCGGCCCCTTCGGAGGCCAGTCCATCTGCGCTGCCGCCACCATCACCGGCAACATCATGATGGGCGGCGACACCGGCGCACAGCCCGACGGCCGTCACTCCGGCGAGCCCATCTCCGAGGGCGGCATCTCCCCGCATCAGGGCCGCAACGTCAGCGGCATGACCGCGACCATCGCCTCCGTGGCTAAGCTGAACCCGCTGAGCTTCTGCAACGGCTCTGTGCTCAATGTGCGTCTGGATCCCGAGGCGGTGAAGGACGATGTCAAGATCGCCAAGCTGGCCACTCTGGTGGCGATGTTCCACAAGATCGGCGGCTATCTGATCCAGTTCAACGTGGTGGATACCCAGACCCTGCGGGATGCCCAGGAGCATCCGGAGGAGTATAAGGATCTGCTGGTGCGGGTCTCGACCTACTCCGCTTACTATGTCGAGCTGAGCCGGGCGCTCCAGGATGATATCATCGCCCGGATGGAGTTCGGAGAAGTGTAACTTTAGGCTCACCCGATCCGCCCAATGGGCGGATCGGGAACGGAAATGAGGGATCGATCATGAGTGAAACCTCCAAGGCATTGATTTTTAATCAGGTGAAGGGCTCTTTTGTGGATGGATGGGGCGTCCGCACCACCATTTTTCTGAAGGGATGTCCCATGAAGTGCAAGTGGTGCTGCAATCCGGAGGGGCAGTCCTTTCAGCCGGAGCTGAAGGTGGTCTACGACGACTGCAACGGCTGTGGCCGGTGTGTGGAGCTATGTCCCGAGGGGGCGCTCTCCATGAAGGACGGCGTGGTGTGTGTGGATCGGCAGAAGTGCAATGTATGCGGAAAGTGCGCGGACTTCTGCTATACCGGCGCGCTAGAGCCCTTCGGACAGCTGCGCTCCGTGGATGAGATGTACGACTATCTGAAACGGGACAAGCTCTTCTACGACGCATCCGGCGGCGGCGTCACCATCGGCGGCGGCGAAGCCACAGCCTTCCCCCAGTTTGTGCTCCCGCTGATGGAAAAGCTCCAGGCCGATGGCATCC
>JAFVAS010000075.1 GCA_017480395.1 Oscillospiraceae bacterium
ACTATTACGAGAATGTCATCACCGCCGGTCACGTCAAGGCCTCTGAGTGCATCAAATGCGGCGGGTGCGAGCGGGTATGTCCCCAGCATCTGGAGATCCGCAGCCTTTTGGACAAGGTGGCCGCCACCTTCGAGGGGTGACGCCGCCGCGCTCCGAGGGCAAATGACAAAAGCCGATGCGGATTTTTGCCGCATCGGCCTTTGTGCCGCCGTTCCCGGCGGTACGGGTTATTCCAAATAGTCCAGCGGGTTGACCGGCTGTCCGCCCGCCAGCACCGCAAAGTGCAGGCAGGGGGTGTCCGCCGCCTCCCCCACCGCGGAGGAGCCCACGCAGGCGATGCTGCTCCCGGCGGAGATGGCGTCCCCCACCGCCACGTTCAGGGTGTCGGGATCCAGGTTGCCGTAGACCGTCTCCAGGCTCTCGGCGTGGGCGACGGTGACGGTGACGCCGGTGATCGGGTCATCGGCGACGGTCTCCACCACGCCGTCCATGGCGCACAGCACCTCGCTGCCCAGACTTGCGGCCAGATCGACCCCGCCATGGGTGCGCCAGTCCCCCATCGCCGGGTGATAGATCAGCTCCGTGGCGGAGAAGGCGGTCACCACCTCCCCGTCAACGGGCCACAGCAGACCGCCGAAGGAGGCCGTCTCCTCCACCGGGGCGGCAGTCTCCACCGTCTCCTCCGTCTCCTCCTCTGCCGGAGCGGAGACGGTGATCTCCGCCGGGGCGGCGGTCTCCACCGCCTCCTCCGGCTCCGGCGTCAGGACGGGGCGGGACACCTCGATCTGCACATCGGAGTCCTCCATCGTCTCCTGCTCATCGGGCAGGGCGGGGGTCACCGTGACCTCCCGCTCCGGCTGGGACACCTCCGCGGCGGGCGTGACCGCAGCGGAGCGGTAGAGGGCGAAGCCGGACGCCCCCAGCAGCACCAGGCAGAGGGCCAACACCATGTAAAACCCTTTGCCGGACAGGACTCCCGACGTGCGGTGGGATTTTCCTTGATTTTGATTCATAATAACACCTCCAACCCCAAGTGTTGCCATCCCCCAGGCGATTTATACACCGGGCCGCGCCCATCACTCTAAAATGGAGTGACCAATCAACAGTTTGCTGTTTCCGTTTCGGCGGGGGCATCCCATATAATTGAGACAGAGGAACATACAGTCCATATCACGAAAGGAGTTTTGCACAGATGAGTCAATTCACCACCGAGCAGTTGACCCAGCGCTGGGAGGATCAGCGCGCCCTGAAGAATCTGATGGGCAAGTACGCCAACTGCATCATCCTCAACCGGGAGCAGGACATCTTCGACCTGTTCTGGAGCCGGGAGGCGGACGTCACCCTGATCTTCAACGACGGGGCCTATGTGGGCGTGGAGGCCGTCTCCGGCTATTACCAGGCCTGCTATGAGCGCAACAAGCTGGTTGCCAGGCTGATGCAGGAGCGCTTCCCGGAGGAGCTGGGCGGCAAGAGCGAGGAGGAGATCTACGGCGTCGGCCCCTTCAAGGTCAAGCCCCTGTCCTCCCCCGTCATCGAGGTGGCCGCCGACGGCAAGACCGCCAAGGGCCTGTGGTACTGCCAGGGTGCCTATAACGACGTGGAGACCTGCGGCCCCGTGGCCAACTGGACCTGGGGCTATTTCGCGGTGGACTTCGTCCGCGCCGAGGACGGCTGGAAGATCTGGCACATGAGCTACACCAACGACGTGGACACCATCTGCGGCCAGAGCTGGGGCAAGGAGCCCAAGCCCCTGCCCGAGCTGCCCGAGTTCGCCGCCCTGGGCGAGTTCCGGTATCCCGAGTATACCGTCAAGCAGACCTTCCGCGCCATCTACACCCCCACACGGCCCCACACCGATGCCCCCCGCATTCCGGAGCCCTATACCACCTTCGCTGACACCTTCAGCTATGGCATTTGAGAGGAGGACGGGAACGATGAGCAAGAAAGTCAAGCGCACCTACACCGATGACGAGCTGATCCGCCGCGTCACCGACATCGAGGAGATCAAAAAGCTCGCCAACAAGCGGGTCTACTACATCATCAACGAGTGGCGGGAGCAGGAGCTGAGCGACCTGTGGGTCTCCGACCCGGCCTATCAGGCCACCGCCTCCTTCGGCCGGAACACCGGCTACTATGTGGGCATGGACGCCATCCGCGGCTACTATGTCACCAAGCATGCCGCCGACCTGGGCGACGGCGTGGGCACCATGAACGTCCACCCGATCTCCACCGGCCTGGTGGAGCTGGCCGGCGACGGCAAGACCGCCAAGGGCCTGTGGTACTCCATCGGCCAGGACACCACCCCCAACGGCGACGGCACCGCCAAGGCCCTGTGGAACACCGGCAAGGTGGCCATCGACTTCGTCAAGGAGGGCGACGACTGGAAGATCTGGCACATCGTCGAGGCCAACGACTGCACCGCCGAGGCGGGCAGCGAGTACAGCGAGCAGCCGGTCTACATCGACTACGCCACCGACCCGGTGGCGGTGGAGTTCGGCACCCCCACCATCCCCATGATCACCCATGACGCCACCTTCAACTGGTGGGACAATTACCCCACGCCCCCCGTGCCCTATGACACCTGGAGCGACGAGATCAGCTATGGCCCCGAGGGCTATCCCGAGAAAGTGGAGTACCACTTCGGCGCCGGCGAAGGAGGGAACTACTGATGAGAGAGTTGACTTTACACGAGCGCATCCGCAACGCGGACGCCAGCCAGCAGGTGGAGAACGTCAAGGCCAAGCACGCCTATCTCCATGGCCGCGCCGACGCCACCGGCGAGTGGAGCGTCCTCTGGTCCCGCAGCGACGACTGCTCCTGGGCCCATGCCTTTGGCCGGATGCGCGGCTTTGACCAGGTCTACCACGGCAGCGTGGGCGACTACGACATGATGTGCATGCAGAACTGGCTCGACCTCTACCAGGTCTACCCCGAGGTCACCGGCAAGGACCCCCGCCCCCTGATGGAGTGCTCTGTCCACACCCTGGTCACTGACGTCATTGAGGTCGCCGCCGACGGCCAGTCCGCCCGGGGCAGCTTCATCACCCCAGGCGTCATCCACTCCCGGCTGACCGCCGACCCGGACAAGGACGGCGTCGTCCACCGCTCCCCCAAGTACTGCCACGTCCTGTGGGAGCGCTATGGCTCCGACTTCGTCTGCGAGGACGGGGAGTGGAAGTACCTGCACGAGCATGTCTGCCCCGACCTGGTGGGCGATATGGACCACACCAACTGGGCCGCCGACGAGTTCGCCCGCATCACCGACCCCAACCCCGGCGAGATGATGCCCCCCACCCTGGGCCAGCCCCGGGTCACCGATCCCGGCCCCATGCACATGCCCTACTCCGTGCTGAAGCCGCCCCAGAACACCGTGCCCTGGCCGGAGCCCTATGAGACCCTGGACAACGACAACACCTACACCCCGTTTGTCCGCTGACACGGCAAGCAGACCGAAATCAAACCGAGAGAGGATTCGCCCTGGCGAATCCTCTCTTTTTTCACCTTTTTCGCATAAAACCGCCGCCGGGTGCCATGCTACCCTTCGGGAGGCGAGGCGGCTTGCAATGGTTTTGGTATTTTATGATTTACAGCTTTCTGGGCTTTCTGGCGGAGGTGATCTTCGCCCATGCCCGGCACGGGCGGACAGACCGGAAATGCCTGCTGGTGCTGCCGCTGTGCCCGGTGTACGGACTGGGGGCCTGCGCCGTTTTGGGGATCGCGCCGCTGGTATACAGCCGCCCCGCCCTGCTGTTTCTTGCGGGGGCGGCGGTGTGCACCGTGGTGGAATACGGGATGGCGGTGTGGTATGAGTGCGTCATCGGCGTCCCCTTCTGGGACTACACAGGGGTAACGGGCAATCTGCACGGGCGGGTATGCCTTCCCTTTTCGCTGGCCTGGGGCGCGCTGATCCTGGTGACGGTCTACCTGGTTCACCCGGCGGTGGCCGCCCTGGCCGCCAGGATTCCCGCCGCCGCGTATCTGGTCACGGCCCCTCTTCTGCTCACCGATTTTGCCGCCTCCAGCGTCCTGCTGCGCCGAACTGGTGATCGGCGCAGTCTGCAATGGTACGCCGCGCTCTCCCACAGACTGCGGGCCCAGGGATGAGCCGAAAGC
>JAFVAS010000076.1 GCA_017480395.1 Oscillospiraceae bacterium
CACATAGGTGCCGCCGACAATCCAGTCGGCCAGATCGCGGCCCTCGCCCTCAACGCCGTTGGAGCGGTCAACCTTCTTGCCATGCAGGTACACGTTGGGCTTCATCTTGAGCAGACGCTCTCTGTAAGCGTCATAGGTGCCGACGCGCCAGCCGGCTTCATAGGTTCTTTCGATAGCCAATTTTGTTTCCTCCCATTTTTAATATTGAAAATAGATCTTACTATTCGATCACAAGGTAAACGGGGCAGCCGGACCTGTAAGATTTTTTGCGGCCCAGCCCTGAAAAATCAGTTGATGGTCATACCGCCGTCCACGGGGATCAGGACGCCGTCCAGGTATCCGCCCGCAGGAGAGGCGATAAAGTTGATGACGCCGGCGATCTCCTCCGGCTGCGCATAGCGGCGCAGGGTGATCATGCGGTTGACCGCGGCGGCGTTCTTCTCGTCGGCGATGACGTCCTTGGTCATGTCGGTCAGGACATAGCCGGGGGCGACGGCGTTGACGGTGATGCCATAGCGGCCCAGCTCGTTGGCCATGATCCGGGTCAGATGGGTCACAGCGGCCTTCAGAGAGCCGTAGACGGTGTCGCCGATGGGGCTCTTGATTCCGGCGGCGGAGGCCAGGTTGATGATCCGGTAAGGATGGGTTCCCTTCTCGCAGCCCTGCTCCTTCATCTGGCGGGCGGCCAGCTGGCTCATGAAATAGAGGCCCTTATAGTCGGCGTCAACATACTTGTCAAAGTAATCCTCGTCCATGTCGATCATCTTCTTGGGCGCGCCGCCCAGACCGGCGTTGTTGACCAGGATGTCCACCTTGCCGAAGGCGGCAACGGTCTTGGCGATCAGATTCTCGCGGGCAGCGGCGTCACAGACATCGGTGGCGACGCCCAGTGCCTTGCCTCCCTCTGCCTCGATGGCGGCGGCGACCTCGTCGCACTGAGCCTGCTTGCGGCCAGTGATGACAACGGCGGCTCCATAATGGGCCATGGTGCGGGCGATGGCGTTGCCAATGCCGCGGGTGGATCCGGTGATAATGGCGACCTTACCGGTCAGATCGTAGGACGGGACGACAAACTCGGCCATAATAAACCTCTCCTTTTTTATAAAAATCTTCTTTATAGAATTCCGTGAAGGATAATGTCCAAGGCCGCCGCCGATCCAATCCGTCGGAAGACAGCAACTTAGACACTAGAATTATAGCATAACACTTTTGGCTTTGCAACCGAGTGGCTCTGATTTTTTCACCTCTTATCACAAAATTTTCCTGCCTGGGAACAACTCTTTTTTTCGATGGAAAAACTGCTTCTTGTTTTTGATTCGAACCTATCGTATACTATGTAGCGAGAACAGAGCAAATGGGGGTATTTTATGACAGCGGTTGACGTGTTCAAACTGTTGGGCGGCGTCGGCATGTTCCTCTTTGGCATGACCATCATGTCAAACGGCCTGAAAAACGCCGCAGGCGAGCAGATGCGCGTAATTCTGGAGAACGCGACCAAAAACCGCATCGTCGCCGTGCTGGTCGGCATCGCCGTCACCATGCTGATTCAGAGCTCCTCCGCCACGGATATGATGGTCATCGGCTTCGTCAACTCCGGCCTGATGACGCTGGCCCAGGCCATCGGCGTCATCATGGGCGCAAACATCGGCACCACCATCACCGCCCAGATCACCGCATTCAATCTGAGCACCTATGCCCCCGTTATCCTCTTCCTCGGAGCAATTCTCTTTTTGTTTGTCAAGAAGAATCTGGTCAAGCACATCGGGGAGATCATCCTGGGCTTTGGCATGCTCTTTGAGGGCATCGGCATTATGAAGGAGGCCATCATCCCCCTTTCAGAGAGCGCATTTTTTGTCCGCTTCCTCTCCTCCCTCTCCAACCCCCTGCTGGCCGTCCTGTTCGGGGTGCTCTTCACCGCAGTCGTGCAGAGCAGCTCCTCCTCCATCGTCATCTTTCAGGCCTTTGCGGTGCAGGGCCTGCTGACCTATCAGGTGGCGGTCTATCTGGTCATCGGCGCAGCCATCGGCTCCGTCACCCCCAACCTGCTGGCCAGCGTGACCACCAACCGCAATGGCAAGCGCACCGCCCTGCTGAACCTGATGTTCAACCTCATCCGTGCGGCGATTTTGCTGATTCTCATCACCCTCTTCCCCCAGATCACCCAGGCCATCCAGCGCCTCTCCCCCGCCGACGTGGGCCGCCAGATCGCCAACACCCATACCATCTTTGCCATCGCCGCCGTGCTGATCGAGCTGCCCCTCTCCCGGCAGATCGTCAGGCTCTCCGAAAAGCTGATCCCGATCCGCCCGGAGGAGACCAAGCAGGCCGAGGATCGGCGGCTGGTCTACATGCTCAACAACCGCAGCATCATGCCCTCCGTCGCCATCAGTCAGGCCCGGAAGGAGATCGTCCGCATGGGGCAGTTTGCCCGGGACAATCTGGAGATGGCCATCGATTGCTTCTTCTCCCAGGATGACGAAAAGGCCGCCCTGGTCGAGGAGACGGAGAACACGGTCAACTTCCTGGATCACGCCATCACCGAGGGGCTGATCCGCATTCACGCCATGGATCTCTCCGATCTGGACTCTCAGCGGGTTTCGATGATGATGCGGGTCGTCGCCGATATCGAGCGGCTGTCCGACCACGCGGAAAACATCGTGGAATATGAGGCCCAGGTCAAGCACAACCACGCGGTGCTCTCCCCCACGGCGCTGGAGGAGCTGCGGGAGATCGCGCGGCGCTCTCTGGAATCGGTGGATCTGTGTCTCAAGATCTTCGCCACCGATCAATTCAGCCTGATTCCTCAGGCGGAGGCCATCGAGAACGAGGTGGATGACCTGGAGCGTAAGATCGTCTCCAACCACATCGAGCGGCTGATGGCCTCGGAGTGCGACCCGCTGGGCGGCGTCGTCTTCACCGATATGGCCTCCGATCTGGAGCGCTGCTCCGACCACGCCATCAACATCGCCTGCGCCCTCAGCGACAATCCCTCTTAAATTATTAGATATGAAGCGAACCCCTGGCCGAAACAGCCGGGGGTTCGTTCTATCTTTATTCAATTCCGGATAGGTCAAAGGCGGAAAGCCAGGCGTGAGCCTGCTCGCAGACGGAGCGCAGGCACTCCTCCTGGAAGGGGCTGACCAGCCCGGCGTTGTCCAGCAGTTCGGTGAAGGTACGGCTGCCGCCCTGCCGGGTGTAGGCCATGTAGCGCTCCCAGGCCAGCCTGTGATCCTGCTGCATCAGCGACCAGATCTCCAGGGAGACGGTCTGGGCCAGGCAGTAGTCGATGTAGTACAGCGGGCTGGAATAGATGTGGTGCTTCTGCTGCCAGCTCTCGCCGTCGCCATAGAAGGGGATCTCGCCATCCAGCTTGTGCCATGGCGTGTAGATGGCCAGCAGCTTTTTCCACTCGGCGTGGCGCTGCTCCGGGGTCAGGTCGGGATTCTCATAGACAATATGCTGGAAGTGATCCACCATGGTGCCGTAGGGGATGAAGGTCAGCGCGGAGGCCAGATGGCTGTAATAGAATTTCTGGGTGTCCGGCCCGAAGAAGCCCTCCTCCCAGGGCCAGGCCAGAAACTCCATCGACATGGAGTGCACCTCGCACCCCTCCATAGAGGGCCAGATATACTCCGCCGGGACGCGGAACCGATTCATCCAATCGGCGAAGGCGTGTCCCGCCTCGTGGGTGCAGACCTCCACATCTCCCTGGGTGCCGTTGAAGTTGGCAAAGATGAAGGGAACATGGTAGTCCGGCAGGCTGGTGCAGTAGCCGCCCCCCTGCTTGCCCTCGGTGGACAGCACATCCAGCAGCTCCTGATCCAGCATGGTGCGGAAGAATTCGCTGGTCTCCGGAGAGAGCTCGTCATAGAACCTCTTGGCCGCCGCGATCACGTCCTCTGCGCTCCCCTGGGGGCGGGGATTGCCGGAGCGGAATTCCAGCGCGTTGTCGGCGTAGCTCATGGGATAGGTCTTGCCCAGCCGCTTGGCCTGCTCGACATAGATGCTGTTGGCCACCGGCACCAGGTATTTCTGAACGGCCAGGCGGAACTGCTCCACGTCCTCCTTGGTGTAGCAGTTGCGGCCCATGCGGTAGTAACCCAGGGGGAGATAGTTCTCATATCCCAGCTTTTTGCCCATCGCGTCCCGCAGATGAACCAACTCATCATAGATGGCGTCCATCCGGGGCTGATTGTCCTTGAACCACTGTCCCTCTGCCTTCCAGGCAGCCAGGCGCCGGGCGTCATCCGGGTCATTCTTGAAGGGAGTCAGCTGCGAGAGGGTGTAGACGCCGCCCTCGAAGGGGATCTGGGCGGAGGCCAGCAGCTCCTCATATTCCAGGGCCAGCTTGTTCTCCTGCTGCATCTCAGGGATGATCTCCGGGGAAAAGCTTTTGAGCTCGATCTCCGCGTTGAGGAACATCAGTCCGCCATACTCCTCCGTGAAGTCAGGGCGGAAGGCGCTCTCCAGCATAGCCAGCGTCCAGCCCTGGAAATACTCCTCCAGCTCCGGCATGGCGCTGTTCCAGAATTTTGACTCCGCGTCATAGAAGGCGTCCCGGGTGTCGATGGAGTGGCGGATGCTTGCCAGGGTGGCGAAGGTTCGGCTATGCTCCACCTGCTTCTCCTTCTCCAGGAAAACCGCCTTGGCCTCGGCATAGCTCTCCGCCTCCCGGAGCCGGCGGGTCAGATCCTTCAGCGCCGATTTGCATTCCTCCAGATCGGGGCGCTCGTAGGGCATCTCAGAAAATTTCATGGTGTTCTCTCCGTTTCATTATTTATGATTTCAAATCATATCACAATCCGCCGAAAAAAGAAAGGGTTGCGGCTTTCTTTTCCGGGCATTATAATGGTGGTATCACCAAAAAGGAGCGAACCCCAGCCATCATGTTCACCCGGAGCCAGTTTCAACGCATTTTACGCGCCGTTGCGTCAGGCAAGACGGCGCGCCTTCCCGTTCGCGCCGACGGCGCGGACTATATCCGGCAGTTTCGTCCCCAGGAGCGGCTGATCCTGCTGGGCGGCGGGCATATTGCCCTGCCCCTGTGTCAGCTGGGAAGCATGCTGGGCTTTGCGGTCACGGTGGTGGACGACCGGCCTATGTACGCCCTGCAAAGCCGCTTTCCCCAGGCGGAGCGGGTGCTCTGCGCCGATTTTACGCTGGCTATCCCCCAGCTCGACCTGTGGGAGACAGACTATGTGGTGGTGGTCACCCACGGGCATCGATGGGACGCGGACTGTCTGCGGGCCCTGCTGCCCGGCGTATTCCCGCGCTATCTGGGAATGGTCGGCTCCCGGCGTCGGGTGGCGGCGCTGCTGCACCTGCTGGAGCAGGAGGGATTTGAACCCGCGCGACTGGAAAAAATCCACGCCCCCATCGGCCTGTCCATCGGGGCGCTGACCCCGCAGGAGATCGCCGTCTCCATCGCGGGAGAGCTGATTCAATGCCGCCGCACCGGGAGGGATCAGATGGGATCCCAGGGCGTCCTGCCCACAGAGGATGCCGACCTCGACCTGTTGCAGTTTCTTGCGGAGGATGCCGCCCCCAAGGCGGTCATCCTGGCCTATGACTCCGTCGGCTCCACCCCAGCCCGCGCCGGGGCCATGATGGCCGTTGACCGGGAATATCGCTGCTATGGCACCATCGGCGGCGGCTGCGGTGAGAACGCGGCGATGCGACGGGCCTTTCATCTGATCGGCACCGGCCGGAGCGAATGCTTGACTGTGGATATGACCGAGGATGTGACCACCGGAGCGATGGCATGCGGTGGACAGCTGCGAGTGCTGATCGCCGATCTGGAGATGGAGGTGAAGGATGATGGCTGATTGTACGGCAGGCTGCGGCTCCTGCTGCGGCAGCTGTGGAAGCTGCGGCGGAGGCGGAGCGGTGACCCTGACCCAGCTGGAATTGAATCTGCTGCAAACCTTTGCGGAAACTTCCTTTTTGCCCGTGGGCCGGACACCCAGCGGCCTCTCCCCTATGCTGCTGGCCGACGGGGAGTCGGACTCGCCCCAGACTGGGCTCGCGCTGACCGACCTGAAGCTGAAGGGCCTGATCCGCATCGACTACGACCTTCCCCTCTCCAACTTCGATTATGACCGCTTTCCCGCCTATTCCGTGCATGGCAGCGCCGCCCTGACCGCCTATGGGCAGGAGGTACTGGAGCTGCTGGAGATTCAGGGCATCGAAGCATAAGGAGCAAAAAAATCCCTCCCATATGGGAGGGATTTTTTCTATGCTCTACCACGTCAGCTCATAGGGCCAGGACTCCACCCCGCCGAAGTTGGCGAGGTTTCGGTAACCCAGCGACCAGAGCTTCTGGCAGGCCATGCGGCTGCGCTTGCCCGTCTTGCAGTAGACCAGCAGCCGGGTGTCCTTGGAGGGGATGCACTCGGCGGCAAACTCCGCATCGATCTGGGACAGGGTGAAGGGAATCGCATTCTCCACATGGCCGGTCACATATTCCTCCACCTCCCGCACATCCAGGATCACGCAGTCCGGATCGCTGTCCATGATCCGCTTGGCCTGCTGCGGGGTGATGGTCTGAAAGGGTTCCATGGTTGTGCCTCCCTGTCTGTGCAGAATCAAGTGGTGTGGTCGGAGGTGTGGAAGGTCTTTAAATTGCCGGTCTTCCCGCTGCGGCGCTCCAGCTCCTCTGCCAATGCCTCCGGCGGAATCCGCTTCTCCACCATCATGACCAGGAGATGATAGAGCAGATCGCCGCTCTCCTCCGCAATGGCGCTCCGATCCCCGGCCTTTCCCGCGATGAGCAGCAGGCTGGCCGCCTCCCCCACCTTTTTCAGGATCTTGTCCAGGCCTTCCCGGAAGAGATAGGCGGTATAGGACGTCTCATCTCCGCTGTCTCGACGCCCGGCGACGACGGAATAGAGGGCATCCACGCCCTCCCCCTTGGTCTGGCAGCGGCGGTTCAGGTCGGCCATCACCGCCTCCAGCGTCACGCCGGAGAAGCAGAGCAGAACGGTGACATGGTAGAGCACATCATTCAGCTCCCCCACCGTCTCCGCCGGATCGTCGTTTTTCGCGGCGATGCAGACCTCAAAGGTCTCCTCCCCGCACTTTTTCAGGATTTTATCCAGCCCCTGAGCGTAGAGGTAGCCGGTGTAGGATTTCTCCCCGCCGCCGTTGCGGAGGCGATCCAGGGCGACCTCGTATTGCTCCTGAATGACCTGCTGTGTCCGGGTCATGGCTCTGCCTCCCAGATGTCGTTGAAGAAGCAGCTGCGTGCGCCGGTGTGGCAGGTCGGGCCGTCGGGGACGCAGAGATAGAGCAGGGTATCGGTGTCGCAGTCGGTAATCATCTTCTTGACGTGCAGAAAATGACCGCTGCTCTCCCCCTTATTCCACAGCGTTTGCCGGGAACGGGACCAGAACCAGGCGGTGTGGGTTTTCAGGGTCAGCTCATAGGCCTCCGCATTGGTGAAGCCCAGCATCAGAATATCCTTGGTCTCCCAGTCCTGAATGATGACGGGGATCAGGTCGGATTTTTGGAATAGATCTTTGGTCTGAATCATGGTTTGTTTCCTTATTTCCTCACGGGAATGTTTTGCTTGCGCAGATAGTCCTTGACCTCTGGCACCGTCAGCTCTCCAAAGTGGAACAGCGAGGCGGCCAGCGCCGCATCGGCGTCGGACGCTTCAAACACCTCGGCAAAATGCTCCAGCGAGCCACAGCCGCCGGAGGCGATCACCGGGATATGGACGGCCTCCACAATGGCCCGGGTCATCTCGATGTCAAAGCCCTTTTTGGTGCCGTCGGCGTCCATGCTGGTCAAGAGAATCTCGCCGGCACCCCGGCGCTCCCCCTCCCTGGCCCATTCCACCGCGTCCTTCCCGGTGGGGGTTCTGCCCCCGGCCACAACGACCTCATAGCCGCCCTCCGGCCTGCGCCGGGCGTCAATGGCCAGAACCACGCATTGGGATCCAAACCGCTCCGCGGCGCGGGAGATCAGCGTGGGGTCCTTCACCGCGGCGGAGTTGACGCTGATTTTGTCCGCCCCGGCGCGGAGCAGCTGCTGAAAATCATCCAGCGTGCGGATGCCGCCTCCCACCGTGACGGGGACAAAGACCTGCTCCACGGTGCGGCGCACCACGTCGGCCACGGTCTTGCGGGCCTCCACCGTGGCGGTGATATCCAAAAAGACGATCTCATCCGCCCCCTGCCGGGAGTAGTAGGTGGCCAGCTCCACCGGGTCGCCCGCGTCCCGGATGTTGACAAAATTGACCCCCTTGACCACCCGTCCGTCCCGGACGTCCAGGCAGGGGATGATGCGCTTTGCTAACATTCCTGCTCCCCTCCCGTCCGCACGGCCTGGGCCAGGTCGATGGTTCCGGCATAGTACGCCTTGCCGATGATGGCACCATAGAGGCCCATCTCCGCCAGACGTTCGATATCCGCGTTATTGGAGACGCCGCCGGAGGCGATAATCCGGCAGGAAACCGCCCGCTGCAACGCCTCCAGACGTGCATAGGACGGGCCAGAGAGGGCGCCGTCGGTGTCGATGTCCGTAAAGATCAGCGTTCTGACCCCAAGGGCCTCCATGGACTGGGCGAAGGCGAGGTAGTCCAGCCCAGAATCCTCGATCCATCCGGCGGTCTTCACCTTGCCATCCTTGGCATCCACGCCGACGGCGATGCGGTCGCCATAGGCCTCCACAGCGGCCCGGACAAAATCAGGGTCGGTGACGGCGGCGGAACCAATGACCGCCCGATCTACGCCCATGGCAAAGACGGCTTCCAGGTCGGACATGGAGCGGATGCCGCCCCCCAGTTCGATCTTCAGTCCGGTCTGATCGGCCACGCGCTGGACGATGGCGGCGTTGCTTCGTTGGCCGGACTTTGCCCCATCCAGATCGACCATATGAATATATTTTGCTCCGGCGGCGGCAAAGGCCGTGGCAGTCACGATAGGGTCCTCCGCCACCTTGTGCACGGTGTCAAAATCCCCCTTGAGCAGGCGGACGACCTTGCCATCCTTCAAATCAATTGCAGGTTCAATAATCATCGGTTCAGCTCTCCAAAATTCTTCAGCATCATCATCCCCACATCACCGCTCTTCTCCGGGTGAAACTGGGTGCCATAGACGTTTCCACTCTGCACGGCGGCCACCACGCTGCCGCCGTAATCGGTGCGGGCGATGACCTGCTCCTCCCGGGCGGCCATGCCGCAGAAGGAGTGGACGAAATAGACATAGACCCCGTCGTCAATGCCGCGAAACAGCGGGGAATCATTCAGAAAGCGCAGCTCATTCCAGCCGATATGGGGCAGCTTGAGCTGGGTCTGGATGCGCTCCACCCTGCCCTGTATAAAGCCCAGGCCGTCGCAGGGCCGCACCTCGTCGCCCCCCTCAAAGAGCAGCTGCATCCCCAGGCAGATGCCGAGAATCGGCTTTTTCTCGCTCTGCTCGATGACGACCCTGTCCAGGCCCATCCCCCGCAGCTTGTCCGCCGCGTCGGGAAACGCCCCGACGCCGGGCAGGATGATGGAGTCCGCGCGCTCGAAATCCGAGGCGTCCCCGGTGATCTTCGTCTCAAAGCCCAGAAAGTGCATGGCGTTGGAGACGCTCATCAGGTTGCCGACGCCGTAGTCCACGATGGCGCAATAGCCCATCAGAGCACCCCCTTGGTGGAGGTGACGCCCGTTCCCTCGATCCGAACCGCGTCCTTGACCGCAAGGCCCAGGGATTTGAAAATCCCCTCGGTGATGTGGTGGGCGTTGACGCCATAAAAGCACTTCTGGGGCAGGGTGATGCCCGCGTTGAAGGCCACCGCCCGCATGAACTCCAGGGTCAGGCAGGAATCGTAGTCCCCGATCCGCTCCTGGGGCATCTCGGCGTCAAAGACGAGATAGGGGCGGTTGGAGAAATCCAATGCGGTGAAGGTCAGCGCCTCGTCCATCGGGACATAGGCCGAGCCAAAGCGGCGGATGCCCTTCCGATCTCCCAATGCCTCACGGAGGGCCTGGCCCAGGACGATGCCGGTATCCTCCACGGTGTGGTGTCCGTCCACATGCAGGTCACCGTGGGCCTCCACGGACAGGCCGATCCCGGCATAAAAGCCGAAGGCGGTGAGCATATGGTCAAAGAAGCCGATGCCGGTGGAGACGGACACCTCTCCCCCGTCCAGATCTACGCGGACGGCAATCTGGGTCTCCTTGGTGTTGCGGGTTATGGTTGCAGCTCTGGACATGGCGCTCACTCCTCAAAACGGACGCGGATGGAATTGGCGTGGGCAGTCAGGTGCTCCGCCTCGGCAAAGGTGATGACCTCCCTGTGGATGGGCTCCAGCGAGGCGCGGTCAAACTCCAGCACGCTCATGGTCTTCAAAAAGCTGTCCACCGACAGGGGCGAGAAGAACCGGGCGGTGCCGGAGGTGGGCAGCACATGATCCGGCCCGGCGAGATAGTCACCCAGGGGCTCCGGCGCATAGGAGCCCAGGAAGACCGCACCGGCGTTCCTGATGCCGGGCAGCAGCGCTCTGGGGTCGGCGGTGCAGACCTCCAGATGCTCCGGGGCGACCTCGTTGGCCAGCTCCACACAGCGCTCCAGGCTGTCGCAGACGATGACCGCGCCGAAATTGCGCAGGGACTCCTCCATGATCTCGCTGCGGCTGAGGTAGCCGGTCTGGCGGATCATTTCGGCGTCCACCTGCTAGGCCAGGGCCATGCTGGTGGTCAGCAGGATGGCGGAGGCCAGCCGGTCATGCTCCGCCTGGGAGAGCAGGTCGGCGGCGACATAGACGGGATTGGCCGTCTCGTCCGCAATGACCAGCACCTCCGACGGCCCGGCCACCATGTCGATGTCCAGACTGCCATAGGCCATGCGCTTGGCGGCGGCCACAAAGGCGTTGCCCGGCCCCACCAGCTTGTCCACCCGGGGAATAAATCCCGCGCCGAAGGTCAGCGCGGCCACAGCCTGGACGCCGCCGACGCCGATGACCCGATCCACCCCGGCAATTTTTGCGGCGGCCAGCACCGCGTTGTTCAGGTTGGCGGTGGGAGGTGTGACCATGACGATCTCCTCCACCCCGGCCACCTTGGCGGGGACGGCGTTCATCAGCACCGAGGAGGGATAGGCGGCGGTTCCGCCGGGGACATAGATGCCCACCCGGATCAGGCCGCGCACAATGCGCCCCACTCTCCCCCCGTCGGGGGAGGTCCACTCCAGCGATTTGGCGAGCAGGTGCTCGTTATAGTCCCGGATGTTGGCGGCGGCGTGCTCCATCGCCCGGATCAGCTCCGGGTCACAGGCGTTGTAGGCCGCCTCCAGCTCTGACTGGGTAAACTCCCTCGGCTCCGCCTTGTCGAACCTGAGGGAGTATTCCCGCACGGCGTCAAATCCCCGCGTGCGCACCTGCTCCATGATCTCGGCGGCGGCGCGGTTGATCTCCTCCCCGACGGCGGCGCTGCGGCCTCTCAGGTCGGCAATGAGCGCCTGTTCCTGCACCCCGTCGGCTCTCACAATTTGAATCATTGTTCCTGTCTCCTCAATTCGTCCTCGCACAGTCCGATAAAATCGAGAATCTGCGCCTTATAAAGCTTCATGCTGGCCGTGTTGACGATCAGCCGGGCGGAGATCTCCGCCACCGTCTCGATGGGCACCAGGCCGTTGGCCCGCAGGGTGGCCCCTGTCTCCACGATGTCCACAATGGCGTCGGTCAGGCCCAGAATAGGGGCCAGCTCCACCGAGCCCTCAATCTTGATGACGTCCACATCCATTCCCTTGGCGGCGAAAAACTGCTTGGCCACGTTGGGATATTTGGAGGCGACACGCCGGGTTTTGTAGGTGCCGTAGAAATCGGTGCCCTCCCGGACGGCCAGGGCGAAGCGGCAGCGGCCATAGCCGAGGTCCAACACCTCGTAAAAGCTGCCCCCCTTCTCCAGCAGGGTGTCCTTTCCCACGATGCCCAGGTCACAGACGCCCTGCTCCACATAGGTGATGACATCCGGCGCCTTGGAGAGCACCGCGTCCATGGGGTAATTTTCGATGGGGAGAATCAGCCGGCGACCCGGGTCCCGCACCAGTGCGGTGTCCAGCCCCATGGAGTCAAACAGATCCATCGATTTGTCCAGCAGTCTGCCCTTGGTGATGGCGATGCGCAGCCGGTTCTCGCTCATAGTTCCACCGTCCTCTCGCCGTTCTCATCCAGGATCAGCACCTGGGGAATGCCCTTCTCCCGGGCCAGGTTCAGCGTGCTCTCCAGCGTGTGACAGGGGGACAGCTCGCTCCTGCCCCGGGGCATGCTGTCCACGATCTCCAGCGCTCGTGCCAGACGGTCCAGCTCATAGTGGATGACCACCTCGGGACGGACGCTCTCCGCCTCGGGCAGGCAGGCCGCCACCGCGTCCACATCGACGCCGAAGCCGGTGGCCTGGGCCGGACGGCCAAAGGCCCCCAGCAGATTGTCATACCGCCCGCCGGAGAGGACGGCGGTACCCGCGCCCTCCACATAACCCCGGAAGATGACGCCGGTGTAGTAGTCGATCTGATGCACCATCCCCAGGTCAAAGCGGATGTAGTCGGCATAGCCGGCCTGCGCCAGCCGGTTGTAGAGGGTGCGCAGATAGTCGATGGTGCCCTCCTCCCCGCTGTTCAGCGCCTGGGCCTGCTCCAACACCTACACACCGCCGAAGAGGTAGGCCAGCTTGTTGAGGGCGGCACAGGCGGGGCGGTCGGCATAGGGGGCGAGAAAATCCCGCAGCGCGGCAAAGCTCTTCCCCTCGATGAGGGCGCGAATCTGCTCCGCCGTCTCGTCGTCGATCCCCATCTCCGAGGCCAGGGCGCGATAGATCGCGGCGTGGCCGATCTCGATATGGAAATTGGTCAGGCCGCAGGAGCGCAGGGCATCCACCGCCATGCAGATCATCTCCAGATCGGCCTTCAGCCCCCGGGCGCCGATCAGCTCCACGCCGCATTGGGCCACCTCCCCGTCGTCGCCCCGGTTGCCGGAGCTGGAGCGGTAGATATTCTGATTGTAGTAGAACCGCAGCGGGAGGACGGAGTCCTTCAGCTTGGTGGCCGCCACCCGGGCGATGGGGATGGTGCAGTCGGGCCGCAGGACGCAGATTTTGCCGGAGCGGTCAATGATTTTGAGCATGGACTCCTGGGGAATGGCGCAGCCTCCCGCCACATAGGAGTCGTAAAACTCCACCTCCGGAGTGGAAATCTCCGCGTAGCCCCGGGCGCAGAAGAGGTGGGTCAGGCAGTGCTGCACCTGCCGGCGCTCTCCGCACTCGCCGAACAGCCGATCCCGGGTGCCCTCCGGCGTGTATGGAATAAATTTCATGGTCTAAACCTCGCGTTACTTTAGTGCGCTAATACACTACCACACTATAACGGTGATGTCAATGGTCAGAATGAACAGGATAGTCGCCGGGTCTGCCCCGGTCTTTGGTGCAGGCCCGGCGTTTGGGACAATCCTCAGAAGAAGGTGATCTGGCTGGTGTCCGGAATGCCATCCAGCGCGCCCATGGCCTTCAGCGAGTCGATATGCGACTTGGACACCTTGGGGCAGGCGGCGGAGAACTCCTCGATGGAGATGAACTCCCGCCCCTCCCGGGCGGCGACGATATCCAGCGCGGCGGATTCACCCAGTCCCGGGCAGGCGGTGAAGGGCGGAATCAGAGCGTTGTTCGCCTCATCCACCTGGAACCGGGTGGCGTCGGAGCGGTAGATATCCATCTTCCCCATCTGGAAGCCCCGGAGATAAAACTCATAAAACACCTCCAGCGTGACCAGCATATCCTCCTCCACGGCGGCGGGCTTGTCCTTGGCGCGGATCTCCAGCATTTTGTCCTTGCAGACATCCACACCCATGCACATGCAGGTGGCGTCCACCGCCTTGGCCCGGATGGAGAAGAAGGTGGCATAAAAGGCCAGCGGCCGGTGCACCTTGAACCAGGCGATCCGGAAGGCCATCATGACATAGGCGGCGGCGTGGGCCTTGGGGAACAGGTAGCCGATTTTAGCCAGGGAGTCGATGTACCATTGGGGGACGTTGTGCTCCTGCATAGTCTCCACCCAGCCGTCCTGGAAGCCCCCCTTCTTCACCTTGCCCTTTCGCACCGCCTCCATGATGTTGAAGGCGACCAGCGCGTCCACCCCCTGCTCCATCAGATAGAGCATGATGTCGTCACGGCAGCCCACGGTGGAGTCAACCGTCGCCGTGCCGGAGACAATGAGGTCGCGGGCATTGCCCAGCCACACATCGGTGCCGTGGGAGAAGCCGGAGAGGCGGATCAGGGTGTTGAACGCCTTGGGCTGGGTGTCCTGGAGCATCCCGCGGGTAAAGGAGGTGTTGAATTCGGGAATGGCCACCGCTCCCGTGGGGCCGAGGACGGGGTCATCCTCATACCCCAGCACCTTGGATGAGATGAAGATGGACAGCGTGTCCTGGTCGTCCAGGGGGATGTCGTGGGGGTCCACCCCCGTCAGATCCTGGAGCATGCGGATCATGCTGGGGTCATCATGGCCCAGCATGTCCAGCTTGAGCAAGTTGTCCTCCATGGAGTGGTATTCAAAATGGGTGGTGACAATGTCGGTATCCGGGTCGTCGGCGGGATGCTGCACCGGGCAGAAGTCGTAGATCTCCATATCCCCGGGGATGACGATCATGCCGCCGGGATGCTGCCCGGTGGTGC